>JAFATL010000731.1 GCA_019243975.1 Actinomycetota bacterium
CGCGGCCACCCGACGCCCGGACGCCTCGCCCAGACCGACGAGCTCGAGCAGCTCGCCGCGCTCGGCCGCGCCGCCGTCGCTGCGGGCCAGCTGCTGGTGCAGCATGAGCACCTCGTCGGCGCTGCACCAGCCGGGGAAGCGGAACAGCTCGGCCAGATAGCCCAATGCGCCGCCCACGGTCACCTCGCCGCTCGTGGGCCGCACGAGCCCGCAGGCGATCTTCACCAGCGTCGACTTGCCCGCCCCGTTGGGCCCCAGCAGCCCGAACACCTCCCCGGCGCCGACCGACAACGTGATGTCGTCGTTGGCCACCGGCCCCCGCTTGTACCGCTTGGTCACCCCACCGACTTCGAGCACGGGCATCAGCGTGCAGCCTTTCGCATACCGTTCGGTATTTGAATACTGCGCGATATCGTTTCCCCCGTCAAGGGAGACACATGGCACAGGCGCCGGTCCGCCAGACCAGAGCAGAGAAGAAGGCCGAGACCCGGGAGCGTCTGCTCGTGGCCGCCGAGAAGATCGCCCGCGAACAGGGCTTCGCCCGCATCACCCTCGACGCCGTCGCCACCGCCGCAGGCCTCACCAAGGGAGCGATCTACTCCAACTTCGAGTCGAAGGAGGACCTCATGCTCGAGGTCCTGGCGCGCCTGACCCCCGGCCTCAACATGAATGCCGAGATCGAGGACGCGCCCGACCTCGACACGCTCCTTCGGCGCCTGGGTCCCCTGATCGGCGGTGCGGCCCGCACCCGCGCCAAGCAAGTCGCCCTCGCCCTGGAGTTCGACGCCCTGGCGATGCGCGACCCGGCGCTTCGGCGCGCCATGAAGGCGGCGGACGCCCGCCTGCGGGCCGAGCACCCCGAAGACGACGCCGCCGGCTGGTTGCGTGACCGGGGCATGGACCCTCCGGTGCCGGCCGAGCAGTTCTTCCTCGTCATGAACGCGTTGGCCGTCGGCCTCATCAGCCGCCGGATCATCCAGGGTGAGGCCGAGGTCCCTGACGAGCTCATCACCTGGGCATTCACCCGCCTGGCTTCGTCCGACTGACCGATATCCAGCGCACCCGTTGGTCCCCCGCGACCAACGATCGGCGGGCCGGCCCTCCTAGCCTCGGTGCTAGTGGTTGGGAGCACTGGAGCACGGAAGCGGTGGAGCGCGGTCCTTGCCCTGCTCGCCCTGACGGCGGCCGCCTGCGGCAGCACGGTGCAACAGAGCGGGCAGCAGTCGACGACCCGCCGCGTCAGCGGCGAGGCGGGCCTCAACGGCGGCACCAGCGGTGGGGATGCGGGCAACGAGCTCGGCACGACCGGCGGCGATGCCGGCGCCGGCGGCACCAGCAGCGGCAGTTCAGGCTCGAGCTCGGGCCGCACCTCCTCGGGCACGTCGGGCTCGAGCGGCTCGCGCAGCGGCTCGTCGAGCGGCGGTAGCGGAACCGGCGCGCTCGGGCCGGGCATCACGGCCACGACCATCAACGTCGGCATCATCTACGCCGTCAACTCGGGCGCGGCCAACGCCGCCATCGGCGCGGCGGGCGTCTCCCAGGGCGACGAGAAGGCCAATTACACGGTGCTCATCGACGACCTCAACGCCCACGGGGGCGTCGCCGGGCGCAAGGTCGTCGGGGTCTACCACTCCATCGACGCCACCTCGACCGCTTCGATCAGCGACGAGTACCAAGCCGCGTGCGACGACCTCACCCAGGACCACAAGGTCTACGCGGTGTTCGCCGGCAACGACGAGACACTGCTGCAGTGCCTGCACAACCGCGGTGTCCTCGCCCTCAGCGCCAACCTCACACGCGCCGACGCGGCCATCTTCAAGCGGTTCCCGTACTACTTCGAGATCGACTCGCTGAACCTCGACCGCATCGCGGCCGCTGAGGTCACCGCCCTCAAGGCGCAGGGATGGTTCTCCGGTTGGAACACGGCTACGGGCCAGCCCGCGTCCACCAAGGCGAAGGTCGGCGTGCTCACGTTCGACATCCCGTCTTTCGGCCACGCCGTCGACCAGGTGCTGGTGCCCGCACTGGCCAAGCTCGGCTACGCGCCCGATCCTGCCGACGTCGCGCGGGTCCCCAACATCCAGGCCCAGTCCGACGTCGCAGCTGCCGCCGCGTCGGTGTCGAACGCGGTGCTCCGCTTCCGCAGCCACAACGTGACGCACGTGATCATCATCGAGGCCAGCGGCACGCTGTCACTGCTCTTCGGCAACAACGCCGACTCGCAGCACTACTACCCCCGGTACGGTGCCAACAGCCAGACCGGGCAGGAGGCGTTGGCGATCTCAGGCGCCTATCCGAAGAGCCAGCTGAACGGCACGCTCGGCATCGGCTGGGAGCCGAGCCTCGACATCGCTCCCTCCGAGAACCCTCCCAACGGCCCGTACTCGAACGCGGCGCAGCGCAAGTGTCTCGCCCTCTACAGCGCGCACGGCATCAGCTTCTCGGACCAGAACGCGCAGGGCGTCGGCTTCCTCAACTGCGCGACCACCTGGTTCTTCCGCGACGTCATGAAGCACGTGACCAGCATGACGAAGGACGGCTTCCTCGCCGCGGGCAACGCCATCGGCTCGGCCTTCGAGTCGCTCACCGTCATCCCGACGAAGATCGACGCCACCCACCACGACGGCATCGCCGCCGTCCGGTACTGGGCCTACAAGCCCGAGTGCGGCTGCATGCGCTACACCACCGGCGACATGCCGGCCTAGGGCTCGAGGCTTACTCCACCTTCTTGCAGATGCGGCCGCCGAACCGCATCCACTCGACGTCCGAGTCGCCGTTGCGGATGAACTCCAGGCGCGAGCCCTTGATGAAGTCGCCGGTGACGACGGCGCGGTCCTTGCCCACCATCGCCACGGGCATCGGCGGCGGCAGCGCGGCGGCCGCTTCCGGCGCCTCTTCCAGCACCTTGGGGTCGAGCTCGTAGGTCAGCACCATCCCATTGCTCGTCTGCGCCAGCCGCAGGTTGGCGAGCGTCATCGAGTAGCGCCCGGTGTAGAGGTCGGCCTCCCTCGCCGTGAACGGGCGGGTCGCCGGCTCGGGGCGCGTGACACCGACGAGCTCGGTCAACGCCCAATTGAGCACGGTCGTCCCGAGCTCGTGGCCGCGCGAGCCGTTGGTGAGGATGGTGATGGCGAAGCCGCGTTCGGGGACCATCAGGAACTCCGACATGTGACCGTTGATCGAGCCACCGTGCTTGACGATCTTCGCTCCGTCGATGTTCTCGAGCAGCCACGTGGTGCCGACGTGGTCGGCCAGGCTGCCGGCGGGCGCCAGCGGCTTCTGCATGGCGCGGACGGCGCGGGCGGGCATGACGCGCGTGCCGTCGGCCGCCTTGCCCCCGTCGAGATGGAAGCGGGCGTACTTCATCTGGTCCACGCTCGTCGACACCAGTCCGCCGGCCGGGTTGATGCCCCGCGTGACGCCCCACGGGCGCGCCGTGGTGTTGGTGCCGTCGGGCTTGGTGTCGTGGCCGAGGGCGACCTTGCGGGTGATCACGTCTTCGGCGAACCAGAAGCTGTGGTCCATGCCCAGCGGCTTGAGGATGCGCTCGGTGACAGCGTCCTCGTATGACTGCTTGGTGATCTCCTCGATCACGCGGCCGAGCACGTAGAAGCCGGCGTTGTTGTACGACCACACCGTGCCGACGGGGGTCTGCTGCTTGGCGATCTTCGGCAGCTTGCGCACCAGCTGGCGCAGGGCGTCGCCGCCCCGCCCGGTGTCGTCGAACAGGTCGCCGAGGAAGCCGCCGGTGTGGGTGACGAGGTGGCGCACCAGCACGCTGCTCGTGGCCGCCTTGTCGGCCAACTTGAACGAGGGGATGTACGTGACGACGGGCGCCTCGAGGTCGAGCTTGCCCTCCTCGATCAACATGGCCAGGACGGTGCCCGTGTAGGTCTTGGTCGTCGACCCGATCTGGAACAGCGTGTGGTCGTCGACGGGCAGCGGGTTGTCGACGCTGGTGACGCCGTAGGCCAGGTGGTGCTCGTCGCCGTCGACGATCAGCCCGATCGAGACACCAGGCACCGAGAACTTCTTCATGGCCCGAGTCACGACGGGCGACAGACGACTCCGCACAGTAGGCACGGGCTCAGGCTACGTAACACGGCCACGTCGGCGTTCGTCGTTCGCGACGAACGCCACGACCCCGTTTAGTCGGCGAGGAACTGCAGCTGCAGCTGCAGGACGAGGCGCTCGACGGGGTCGTCGAGGTCGATGCCCGCCACCTCGGCCAGCCGCCGCAGCCGGTAGCGGAACGTGTTGGCGTGCACGTCCTGCGCCTTGGCCGCCGCCGGCACGTCGCCCAGGTGGGCGAAGAACGACCGCAGCGTGGCCACGTACTCGGTCCCCCGCTCCCGGTCCTGGTCCACGAGGGTGTCGAGCTTGCCGACCCGCAGACCGGGGTCCGCCGCCGCCAGCTCCTGCAGCTGGTCGAGCACGACATGGGCCCGCACGTCGTCGACGCTCGCCACTGCGCCCGGCCACGCCCGGGCTGCCATCGCCCGCAACACCCGGTCGGCCTCCTGGCGCGATGCCAGCAACCCGGCGACCGACGGCACCGTGCTGCCGATGCCCGCCCGCACGCGCGCGTGCAACGCCTCGTCGGCCCGGTCGACGATGCCCTGCGCGAGCGCCGGGAGGCGCCCGCGATCGTCGCCGTCGGCAGCCGGCACGACCACGTAGATCAGCGAACCCATGGCCACGACCGCCGCTTGCCGGCGATACGACTCGCAGTAGAGCGTGACCAGGCTGGCGGCCCGGTCGGCCAGCACCGACATGGCCGCCACGTCACCCTCGTCGACGAGTTCGAAGACGACGACGGTGAGGCCGGCGTTGGGGGCGATCTGCAGCATGGGAGCCAAGCCGTCGGGCGAGACGCGCCCGTCGAGCGCCGCACGCAGCAGCTCGGCGCGCCGCCCCCGCTCGAGGTCGGCGCTCGACCGGTGACGCAGCAGGTGCAGGGCCGCGACCCGAGACGCCTCGAGCAGCGCGGCCTCCGCCTCGTCACCGAGGGGCCGCTCCCCCTCCTGCACCCACAACAAGCCGAGGATCTCGTCGCCCGCCCGCACCGCGGTGGCGAGGCGGTTCTTGATGCCGAGCTCGGGATACTCGGTGCGCACGACCCCCCGCTCGCGGAACAGGCGCCGGAACACGCCGTCGTCGGTCAACCGCCGTACCCACTCGTCGGGCACCCGCCGGCCGAGGATGGTCGCCCGGCGGGCGTCGTCGATGTCGTCCTCGAGACTCGAGTACGCCAGCACGTTCGACCGGGGGTCTTCGATGGTGACGGGGCCACCCACCATGGCCGCCACCGCGTTGGCCAGCGCGAACAGGTCACCGACGGCCGCGCCGCCGGGACCGGTTCCGCTCTCGAGACCGGCCGTCACCGTGACCGTGCGGACCATGTTGTGCAGGTGGCCCCACGCCGCCTCCGGCGCGGCCGCCAACAGGGCCACGCCCGCTTGGGTGGCCGCGTCGACCAGGGCGGGCGCCACGCCGTCGCGGGCCTTGACGACGACCGCCGCCGCGCCGGCGGCGCCGGCGTCGTGCAGGAGGTCGCGCGCTTCGGGCCGGCGCACGTCGACGCCGACCCCGAGCACGACGTCACCCGCGTGCGCCAGGGGCCGATCGTCGGGGTCGAAGATCACCGCGTCGACGACGGCCACGTCCAAACCCTTGGGCGCGGCCAACAGCTCGAGCAGCCCGACGCCGACGGCCTCGAGCAGGTCACCCAGTGTTGGTTCGGCGGGCACGTCAGCCACGCCAAACGTTAGGGCGTGAAGAGCTCCCGCAGCCCTGCCTTCTGCACCTTGTCGGTGCCGGTGCGCGGCAGCTCGTCGACGATCTTCACCTGGCGGGGCGCCTTGTAGTCGGACATGTGCTCGCGGGCCCAGGCCACCAGCTCCTGTTCCGTCGCCGACGCGCCAGGCGCCAGCTTGATGGCGGCCACCGGCACCTCGCCACCCTTGCGCGAGTCCTCGACGCCGAGCACCGCCGCGTCGGCCACCGCCGGGTGTTCGCGCAGCGTCGCTTCCACCTCGACGGCGAACACGGAGTAGCCGCCGTGCTTGATCACGTCCTTGCTGCGGCCGGCGAAGAACACCGTGCCGAGCGGGCCGCGTCGCGCCATGTCGCCCGTGCGCAACCAGCCGTCGGGGGTGATGGTCTCCTCGGTCGCCTCCGGGTTGTCGTGGTACCCCTCGAGCACGCCGGGCCCCTTCACCAGCAGCTCGCCGGTGGTGCCGGGGCTGACCTCGTTGCCTTCCTCGTCGACCACCTTCAGCTGGTACGGCGGCAGTGGGAAGCCCAGGAAATCGCCGAGACCAACGGGCAGCATCGGCGGCGAGAACTTGGCGGCCACGCCGCCCGCCACCTCGACCATGCCGTAGCCCTCGGCGAACGACGCCTCGCCGACGTTGCCGATCAGCGGCAGCGTGATGGTGGCGCCCATGCGCTTGAAGCGGCGGGCCAGATCCTCCGGGAGGACGTCGGCCCCGGACATCCACAGCCGGATCGATCGAAGGTCGCGCTGCTCGGCGCCGGCGTCGAGCATCAGGCGGTACATGGCGGGCACCCCGACGAACACGGTCGCCCGCCGCTCCTCGATGGCGTCGAGAGCGGTGTTTGCCCGGAAATGCGGCAGGAAATAGGCGGGGATACCGCTCACGGCCAAGGCCAGAAGGGTGACGAACCCCATGATGTGCGCAACTGGCAGGCCGACGACCGCTTCGTCGCGGCGCAGCCCGGCCGGCCAGACGGCCCCGGGAGCGACCTGAGACAGCAGGGCGCGGTTGGTGAGCCTCGCCCCCTTCGGCTTCCCCGTCGTGCCCGACGTGTAGAAGATGGCGGCTACGTCCTCGGGACGGGCCGGCACGGCTTCGTCCAGCGACGCGTTTGTGGTGATTTCGGAGGGATCCCGTACGACCAGGGCGGCCCCGGAGTCCGTGATGACGTGCTCGATCTCTTCCTCGCGCATCTTCGGGTTGACCGGAACGCAGACGCCGCCGGCCCGGGCCGCGGCCAGGCACACCAGGAGGAAGTCGTAGTCGTTCTCCCCGGCGACGACGACCCGGTCGCCCGGCTCGATGCGCTCCTTGATGCCGGCGGCGAGCATCGCCACCCGGTCGGCCGCCTCCCGGAAAGTCAGCCGGGTTCCTTGTTCTTCCTCCACGAGCAGCCGATCACCATGAATACGAGCGAGGCGCTCGGACAGCGTGCCCAGCGTCAAGTCGCGGCGGAGGACCAAGTTGACCCTCTCCAAGAAATTCATTCCGTGACCACCATTCGCGAACTCCTCGGACGTTGTCGATAACGTGGCTGGCATCTTCGGTATCGCGCTGGAGGTCCCCTTCGCAAACCTGGCCGTCGCGTTACAGCGACCGGCAACCTACACAGGGCAGTTGCGCGAGGCGCGATCGATCGCCCAGGCGGTGGCGTCCTACCCCTTCGGAGTCCTCGAGTCGGCCATCAGCACCGGCATACCCTCGGGCGACTCCTTGCACGACGTACCGGTCGTCATGGTGCACGGCTACGGCCACAACCGCTCCGGTTGGTTCACGCTCGACCGGCGCCTGCGCCGCGCCGGCTTCACGAGCGTGCACAGCTTCAACTACAACCCGCTGACCGGTGACGTGCCCAAGTTCGGCGCGCAGCTGGCGCAGCGCGTCGACCTGCTGCGCACCATCACGGGTCAGCCCTACGTCCACGTGATCGGCCACAGCCTCGGGGGGTTGGTGGCGCGGTGGTTCGTGCAGGAGGAAGGCGGCGACGAGGCCGTCCACACCGCCATCACGGTGGCGTCACCACACGAGGGAACGTGGGCGGCGGCGGCCGGCGCGATGGCGCGCGGCGCGCGCGAGCTCCTGCCCGGCGCGCGGGTGATCAAGCAACTGGCGGCCGGCGCCCGCGCGTCCGACGTGCGGTGGGTCGCGTACTACTCCAACCTCGACATGCTCATCCGGCCGGGTAACTCGGCGATGTTGTCCGACCCGGTGCTGAACGCGACCAACGTCCTCATCAAGGACATGGGGCACTTGTCGATCATGCTGGCGCCCAGCCTCAGCCGATCGATCGTCTCGCACCTCGAAACGGGTTTTGCTACACAGCACGCGGCCTGAGGGTTCGCTGGTAACCCCCGTAGCGAAGGTCGACATTCGTTTCTGAATTCGCGAGTAGTCCTAAAGACCTAGTTGCTCCAGACCGAATGAACTGGAGCAACACCACCACGAAAAGGCACGACGAGGGGAAACGCTCGTCACGCAAAGCCACGGGCCTACCGAGTCACCTCCAGGGCAGCCGGGCTACCGAACGGAGGGATTCGACGTGCGTAGCTGGATGCGGGGCCTGGCCCTGGTTGTTGCGGCACTGCTCGGGAGCATCACGATGGCGGTGCTGGGGGCCACGGCCGCAAGCGCCACGCCGGCTGTCGACGAGGCGAGCTTCCTCGTCAAGATCAATGCCCTGCGCGTGAGCCAAGGCCTGGTGCCGCTCACCCTCGACGCGCACCTCATCGACATCGCCCGCAACTGGTCGGCGAAGATGGCAAGCGACGGGGCCATCTCCCACAACCCGGATCTCGCCGCCCAGGTCGGCGGCAACGGCTGGCGGACGCTGGGCGAAAACGTCGGCGTCGGCAGCACCGTCGACTGGCTGGAGAACGCATTCGAGAACAGCCCGCACCACTACGCCAACCTGGTCGACCCCGACTACCGCTGGATCGGCCTGGGTGTCGTCGAGGCGAACGGGCAGGTGTGGGTGACCGAAGACTTCGAGCAGCCCAAGACCGTCGTGTCGGCAGCGGGCGCCACCAAGCCGGCCGCCGCCCCCGCGCCGAAGGTCGTGTCGACGCCGAAGCCCACCACCGCGCCGAGGCCGGCCACGCCGAAGGTCACCGCCGCGCCGAAGCCGGCCGTGACCGCGCCGCCCACCACGGCCAAGCCGCCGGTCACCGCGCCGCCCACCACGGCTGCCGCCGCTACCCCGGCGCCCACCACGCCGCCGACCGTCCTCGGCCTGCAGGACGGCGAGAACGCCGCCGCCCCCGGCCTGCGCACTGCGGGTACGAGCGCCGGCACGCCGAGCGCGCCGCTGCTGCTGGTCGCGGTGACGCTGCTCATCGGGGCCAGCGCGGGCGTGCGCCGTCAGCTCATCAAGCGCTAACCGCCTGACGATTCTTCAATCCCCTCCGGGGGAATGATTCGAGGGTGCCTCTCGTGCACCGCGTCCTGCCGCCCGATCCGGTCCCAACCCTCGACCAGTATCTCGTCGAGCGAGGCGGGCGTGGGTTGGAAGCGGCCCGGTTGATGCAGCCGGCCGAGATCGTCGACGCGGTCGACGCGTCGGGTCTGCGGGGACGGGGCGGCGGCGGGTTCCCCACGGGCCGCAAGTGGCGCACGGTCATCGAGAACCTCACGGCGGCGCAGCGGCCCACGGTCGTGGTCAACGGCGCCGAGGGCGAGCCGGGCACGTTCAAGGACCGCACGATCCTGCGCCTCGACCCGTACCGGGTGCTCGAGGGTGCGCTGATCGCCGCGCTGGCCGTCGGCGCCGACGAGATCGTCATGGCCCTCAAGCGGACGTTCACCACCGAACTCGAATGCGTGCGGCGTGCCATCGCCGAACTCGACGCGGCGGGGTGGACCGAAGGCGTCAAGGTGTCGGTGTTCGAGGGCCCGTCGGAGTATCTGTACGGCGAGGAGACGGCGCTGCTGGAAGTGCTCGACGGGCGCATGCCGTTCCCGCGCATCGCGCCGCCGTACCGGCGCGGCGTCGACGAGGTGGTGGAGACACCGGGCGACGTGGGCACTGGCAGTGGCCTGTCTGCCCACGTCGAGATGGCCGGCCCGGCCGACAGTGACGTGGCACCGCCCACCCTCGTCAACAACGTCGAGACGTTGGCCAACGTGCCTGCCATCGTGAGCCGGGGTGCGGCGTGGTTCCGCACCGAGGGCACCGAGCAGTCACCGGGCACGATCGTGTGCACGGTGACGGGCACCACGCAGCGGCACGGCGTCGGCGAGGTGATCATGGGCACGCCGTTGCGCGAGGTCATCGAGCTGATCGGCGGCGGCCCCAAGCCCGGCCGGCGGATCACCGGTGTGCTGTCGGGCGTCGCCAACGCGCTCATCACCGAGGACCAGCTCGACACGCCGGTGAGCTACGAGACGCTGGCCGCCATCGGCAGCGGGTTGGGCTCGGCCGGTTTCATGGTGTTCGACGACACCATCGACCCAGCCGCGGTGGCGGCGGGTGTGTCGCGCTTCCTCTCCGTCGAGTCGTGCGGGCAGTGCACGCCGTGCAAGCAGGACGGCATGGCCCTGGCGACCGAGCTGGACCAGCTGTGCCGATCGGAGCCGACCGCCGGCCTCGTCGACGGGATCCGTTCGCGGGTCGCGACGGTCGCCGACGAGGCCCGCTGCTACCTCGCCACCCAGCACCAGGTCGTCGTCAACAGCCTGCTCGAGCGTTACCCGACCGACGTCGGCGCCCACGCCGCGGGCCGCCAGCCAGTGACGCCCGTACTGGTGTCCGAGCTCGTCGACATCGTCGACGGTCAAGCCGTGTGGGACGAGCGCCACCTCGAGAAGCAGCCCGACTGGACCTACTCGCCCGAGTGGTCCGGCTCCACCCCCGTCGACCTCGTCGTCGACCACCGCGCCCGCCCCAGCAGCTGACGGAGCGCACACCCCGCCTCTCTCGCTTCTTTGCAGAACCTTGCCTATGCGGCAAGGTTCTGCAAAGAAGCAAGATGCAGGGATGGTCGACCCCTCGATTGCACGCCGGATGTTCGAACTGGTGGAGCCGATCGGCGTGATCCCCTATTCGGCCGACGAACCCAACGAGGCGATGTTCGCGCTGGGGTTCACCAACTACTGGGACACCTACTTCGCCGGACGGGCGGCGCCGCTCGGGCGCGTCCCCGCGGCGGTCGTGGACGCGCTCTTCTACAACTTCGCTCCGGGCGAGGTCGCGCGCCACATCCCCAAGGTGTGGGACACGACCACGCCCGAAGCGGCAATTGCTGCTCGTCAGGTGGGTTGCGTGAACGCGCTGCGGCGCATCCTCGGTGACCGCGTCGACACGCCCGCCTTCGCCCGGGCTGCCGACCTACTGATCAAGGCGGGCACCAGCGCGCCCGTCGAGGGCCGGCCCATGTACGCCGCGCTCCTCACGCTCCCGATTCCCGAGGAGGTGGTGGCGCGCCTGTTCCACGCTGCTTCGTTGCTACGCGAACACCGGGGCGACGGGCACATCGCCGCCCTGATGACCGAGGGCATCGGCCGTTTGGAGGCGCACGTGCTCCTCGCCCTCGCCATGGACATGCCCGCCGAGAAGTTCGGGCGGATCCACCACCTCCCGAAGACGCAGATCGCCGCCGTCATCGACGGCATGCGCGGTCGCGGCCTGATCGGCGATGACGGTTGGCTGACCGAGAGCGGCCGAGCCGTCAAACAGCGGGTGGAAGCACTCACCGACGAGCTGGCGACCACGCCCTACGAGATCCTCGAGACCGACGAGCTCGACGAGCTGATGCGCAACCTCGAGCCGCTGGCCGCCCTGCTTCTCGCCGCCCAGCCCTGGTAGACCGCGAACGCGCCGCTCGTCAGGCGCGCTTGAGCGGCGCCCAGGCGAGGAGGAGGACCTTCTCGCCCACGCTCGGGAAGCGGACGATGGCCTCGGCCTTGTCGCCGGTCCCGTTGATCTCGAGGATCACACCTTCGCCCCACTTGCCGTGCACGACGTCGTCGCCCGCCCGCAGACCGAGTTGCTCCGCCCCCTTCGTGCGCGCCGGTGACGACGTGCCCCGCCGCATGGCCGCATCGACGCGGTCATCGACGCTGCGGCCCTTGTTGCGGCCCCGCCCACCCTCGACCATGCGCGTGAGCTGCTCGGGGATCTCCTTGAGGAACCGGCTCTCGGGGTTGTACTGCGTGGACCCCCACAGGGTGCGGCACCACGCGTTGGTGAGGTACAGCCGGTCGCGGGCCCGGGTGATGCCCACGTAGGCGAGCCGGCGCTCTTCTTCCAGCTCGTCGGGCTCACCGAGCGAGCGCAGGTGCGGGAACACGCCGTCCTCCATGCCGATGAGGAACACGGCCGGATACTCCAAGCCCTTGGCCGTGTGCAGCGTCATGAGCACGACCGTCGTCTCGTCGCCGTCCGGCAGCTCGTCGCTGTCGGACACGAGGCTGGTGGCCTCGAGGAACTCGTCGACCGACTCGTACTCGTGCGCGGCACCGACGAGCTCGGCCACGTTCTCCAACCGACTGTCGGCCTCGACCGTGTGCTCGGCCTGCAGCTCGGCCGCGTAACCGGTACGAGCGAGCATGCGCTCGAGCACGGGGGCCGGACCTTGTTCGACGAGCTCCTGCAGCTCCTCCAACAGCGCCAGCAGTTCGCGGATGCCGGTGAGCGCCTTGCCGCCCACCCCCGCCTGGTCCGCGGACTTCAACGCCTCGATGAACGGCAGGTTGTGCGACGTGGCCCAGGCGTCGAGCTTGGCCACGCTGGTGTCGCCCACGCCCCGCTTGGGCACGTTGACCACCCGCTTCACCGACACCTCGTCATTGGGGTTGGCGACCGCCTTCAGATAGGCGAGGACGTCCTTGATCTCGCGCCGCTCGTAGAACCCAGCGCCGCCCACGATCTTGTAGGGGATGTTGCGCCGTCGCAGCTCGTCTTCGAACACGCGGCTCTGGGCGTTGGCTCGATAGAAGATCGCCATGTCGCCCCACCGCTTGCCCTCGTTGTGGTGGAGGCGGTTGATCTCCTGCACGACCCAC
>JAFATL010000043.1 GCA_019243975.1 Actinomycetota bacterium
GCCGCCCGCCGACAAGCCGGAGGTCGAGGCGCCCACGGCCGCGGCGCCGAAGGCCGAGGCACCGGCACCAGAGGCGCCGGTCGAAGACGACCAGCCGGAGGAAGAGGAGACGCAGTCCGAGGAGCCGGCGGCGGAGGTATCCGAGCCCGAGCCGGAAGCTGCACCGAAGCCCGAAGCGAAACCCAAGCCGGAACCGGCGCAGCCGGTCGACGATCTCTTCGCGCGCATCCGCGCCGACCGGGCCGAGGCCGTGGCCAAGGCCCAGCAGGTGTTGCAGGAGGCGACGGCGCCCGCCGCCGCGCCCGAGTCACCCGAGTCGCCGGAGAAGCAGTCGGCGGTGGCCAGCATCGACGACGGCCACATCCGCAAGCGCGACAGCGAACTGCAACCCGTCGAGGCCACGTTGTCGCGCCGCCTCAAGCGCGGCCTGCAAGACGACCAGAACGAGCTGCTCGACCGGCTGCGTTCTCATCGTGGTCCCATCACCGTCGACGCCATCCTTCCGCCCGTCGACGAGCACGGCGAACGCTTCAAGCAGGTCGGCCGCGACCTGCTCGTGCAGGCGGCGCGCGCGGGTTCGTCGTTCGCAGGCCGGAACAACGGCGCCCCGTCTGCCGATCTCAGCGACCTCGTCGACGCGCTGGCCGACGCCGTGATCGCACCGCTGCGGGGTCGCCTCGAGCGGGGCTTGAGCGATGCGCTGGCCGAGGGCGACGACGAAGGGGTGCTGGTGGAACGCATCGGCGCCGCCTACCGCGAGTGGAAGTCACAGCGCATCGAGCAGCTGGCCGGCGACCAGGTGATGGCCGCCTTCGGCCGCGGCGTCATGTCGGCGACGGAGCCGGGGACGCCGCTGCGGTGGATCGTGCGAGACGTCGGCGGACCCTGTCCCGACTGCGACGACAACGCCCTGGCCGGCGCCGTGCCCAGCGGCGAGACGTGGCCGACCGGGCAGGTCCATCCCCCCGCTCACCCCGGGTGCCGGTGCCTGCTGGTTCCAGCGCCCCACTAGCCACCTAGGATCCCGCCCATGCGTTCAGCGGGCGACATGCCCCAGCGTCGGCGTCGTCCGCGGCGGTCGACGCGCAGCCGCGTCATCCTGCTCATCATCGCCGCCGCCATCGTGGTGCTCCTCACCTCGCTGCGCGGCATCGCCGGCTTCTACACCGACTACCTGTGGTTCCGTGAGGTCGGTTACACGCCAGTGTGGCGCGGCGTGCTCGGCGCCAAGATCCTGCTGTCGGTCTTCTTCACCGTGCTCTTCTTCGTGCTGTTGTGGGCGAGCCTCACCATCGCCGACCGGCTGGCGCCCCGGTTCCGCCCGCTCGGGTCAGAGGACGAGATCGTGCAGCGCTACCGCGAGGCAGTCGGCCCGCACTCGGGCAAGCTGCACGCGGCGGTGGCGGTGGTCTTCGCGCTGATCTTCGGCGTGGGCACGTCGTCGCAGTGGCAGAGCTGGCTGCTGTTCCGCCACTCGGTGAGCTTCGGCGTGAAGGATCCGCAGTTCCACAAGGACATCGGCTTCTTCGTGTTCCGCGTGCCGTTCCTGAGCTTCCTCGTCGACTGGGCGTTCGTCGCTCTCGTCATCATCACGTTCCTCACCGTCATCGCCCACTACCTCAATGGCGGTATCCGGCTACCGCAGGGTCCGGGCGAGCGCGTCACGTCACAGGTGAAGGCGCACGTGTCGGTGCTGCTGGCCGCCCTCGCCCTGGTGAAGGCGGCGGGCTACTGGCTGCAGCGCTACCAGCTGGCCACGTCGCGGCGCGGCACGGTCGAGGGCCCGACCTACACCGACATCCACGCGCAGCTGCCGGCCATCCGGCTGCTGCTGTTCATCTCGCTCGTCGCATTCGTGCTGCTGCTGGTGAACATCTGGCGTCAGGGCTGGGTGCTACCGGGCATCGCCGTGGGCTTGTGGTTGCTGCTGGCGGTGCTCGTCGGCGGCGCCTACCCGGCGTTCATCCAGAAGTTCCGGGTGCAGCCGTCCGAAGTCGCCAAGGAGCGGCCGTACATATCGAGGAACATCGCCTCCACCAGAGCGGCGTTCGGGATAGATCAGGTACAAGACACCGAGTACCCATACAGCACAGACCTCAGCTCGGCCGACCTCGGGAACGACGCCGACACCATCCGCAACGTGCGCCTGTGGGACCCCGACATCGTCAACGCCACGTTCCGCAAGGTGCAGGAGATCCGGGCCTACTACCAGTTCACCGACGTCGACGTCGATCGCTACAAGGTCAACGACAAGCTCACCCAGGTGAACGTGGCGGCCCGCGAGCTCAACCCGAGCCAGCTGCCGTCGAACTCGTGGATCAACGAGCGCCTGCAGTTCACCCACGGCTACGGCGCCATCCTGTCGCCCACCAACGCGGTGACCGGCGACGGCCTGCCCGACTACCTGGTGAAGGACGTCCCGCCCGTCGGCGACCCCAAGCTCACCCAGCCGCGCATCTACTACGGCGACGGCGACGCCAGCTACGCGGTCGTGCACAGCGGCCAGAAGGAGCTCGACTTCCAGAGCTCGACCGGGCGCACCGAGAGCAGCAGCTACAGCGGCAAGGGCGGCGTGGCCCTGGGCTCCCTGGTTCGTCGCTTCGCCTTCTTCCTGCGGTTCAGTGACTACAACCTGCTGATCTCCAACCAGGTCACCGCGCAGTCGAAGGTGATGTACATCCGCAACATCCGCGACCGGGTGCGCAAGGTGGCGCCCTTCCTGCGCTACGACGCCGACCCGTACCCGGTCGTGCTCGACGGTCGCGTGCTGTGGGTGCAGGACGGCTACACGCTGACCAACCGGTACCCGTACTCGCAGCAAGCCGACAACTCCGAGCTGCCCGACGGCAGCGGGCTCGGCGTCGGGTTCAACTACATCCGCAACTCGGTGAAGGTCACCATCGACGCCTACGACGGCACGATGAAGTTCTACGTGATGGACGCCAAGGACCCGATCCTCAAGGCCTACAGCCGCATGTTCCCGGGCCTGTTCACGCCCAAGTCCGACATGCCGGCAGGGCTGGCCGACCACCTGCGCTACCCGGAGGACCTGTTCCGGGTGCAGACCAACATGTACGGCCGCTACCACATCACCGACCCCAACGACTTCTACAACAAGGCCGACGCGTGGAACGTGGCGCAGAACCCGAGTGCGGGCGCGGTCACGCCGGTCTCGACTCCGGCCGCCGGCCAGGGCGCGACCAACCTGCCGCCGCCCCAGCGCAAGCGCATGGACCCGACGTATCTGCTGTTGCACCTACCCGGCGACGCGCAACAGAGCTTCCTGGTGCTGCGGCCGTTCGTGCCGGTGTCACAAGCCGACAAGCAGCAGAACCTCACCGCGTTCATGACGGCCAAGAGCGACCCCGCCGACTACGGCAAGCTGCAGAACTTCATCATGCCGAGAGGCGCGCAGATCGACGGTCCCGCCCTCATCGACAGCCGCATCTCCTCGAACGAGGCGATCTCGAAGGAGATCTCGCTGCTCGGCACGGGCGGGTCGAAGGTCGACCAGGGCAACCTGCTCGTCATACCGATAAAGACGTCGCTGCTCTACGTGCGGCCGCTCTACGTCGAGAGCGACACCAACCCGCTGCCCGAGCTGCGCAAGGTGATCGTCGTCTACGCCAACCAGGCGGCCATGGGCGACACGCTGCAGGACGCGCTCACGCAGTTGTTCGGTGCGGCGCCGCAGACGCTCGAGCAGAAGAACTCGACGCCGTCGGCGCAGCAACCGACCGTCACCCCGAGCACCAACGCGACGGTCGCGCAGCTGCTGCAACAGGCGGCGCAGGACTTCGCCGACGCCGACACCGCCCTCAAGAACGGCGACCTCGCCGGCTACCAATCCAAGGTCAAGGACGCCCAGGCCAAGGTCGACCAAGCCCGCCAGCAGAGCAACCCCCAGCCGACGCCGACCACCCAGCCCAGCTCCGCCTAGGGCGTCGCCCTTCCGTAGTGCCAGTAGAAACGGGCCCTATAGGTCCCGTTTCGCCTGTCAGTTCGGCCTGGAAGCACCGCTGCAGGCCCGTGCTACCCTGACTGCCACGACGCGGGGTGGAGCAGTCTGGTAGCTCGTCGGGCTCATAACCCGAAGGTCGTGGGTTCAAATCCCACCCCCGCCACCATCGAAAAACCTGGCACCAAGCCAAAATCGCCTCTCCGCAAGGAGCGGCGATTTTGTCGTTTCGCCGCCGTGTCGCCCGTGCGTCTACCCGGGACGTCGCGGGAACCCGCAGGGTTACAGATGGAAGCGTCGCTCGGCCTGGCCGCGGTGGTCGACGCCGTCGATGGCAAGGAGTGCGCCCGCACGGGGCGACGAGATCTCGATGTCGCCGATGCTGACTGCGATGGACACGACGAACATCCGATCGAGATCGGGACCGCCGAAGGTGACATCGCTCGGCAGCTCCACACCCACATCGACTGCGGTGTGGTGGGAGCCGTCGGCTTCGTATCGGACGACCTGGCCTGCACCGAGCACGCATCCCCACACGCCTTGGTCAGCGTCGGCGCACGCACCGTCGGGCGCTCCGCCGAGCTCTGCCACGTCGACGAGCACCCGACGCGCCCCGACCGTGCCCCGCTCGCCGTCGTAGGGATACGCGTACACCTTGGCTGCGATCGTGTCGGCGAAGACGAGCGTCTGCGCCTGGCTCGCGGGATCTTCCAGCACCACCGGGCCGTTGGCGTTCCCGATGCCCGTGTCGAGGAGTTGCCAACCGACTGCAGACGAGAACCACCAGTACGACCCCGGTCCAGGGCCGAAATTGAGGGTTCCCGTCACGAGGTTGCCGTTGGCGTCGGCCGCGGCATCGTTGGCGCGTCCGCCCAGGTCCTCGGGATAGGGCGCCAGAACGTCGACCGTTTCGGCGTCGACATCCACCAAGCACAGGCCTTCGTCGAGAGCGACGACGACGGGCGCGCCGTCGGTGAGCACCACGCCGGTCGGCAAGCTCGGCATCTGCATCGACCTCAGCGGCGGCTCCCCGTGATCCAGCCAGTGGAGGGTCTGCCGGGCACAGTCCACGAAGTAGAGCCGCTGGCGCGCGTCGTCCCAGCGCAGGCTTTCTCCCCACTGAAGCCGGATGTCGCCGACGACGGTGCTTGTTACCACTGGTTCTACGCTACGCGGGCGTCGGCGTATTCGTCGGAGCCGATGACCCAGATAAACGACTGGACGTCGATCATGTCGCGGGGCTCGAGGTCGGCGATGTCGTCGCGCACCGTGCGGGCGAAGTCGAGGACGCTGCCGTAGGTCGACCAGTCGACGCGCGAGCGGTACGTGAGCGGGAACTCGTAGGCCGCGGCGGCGCGCTTGGTCGTCAACGGCTTCACGAACATGTGGACGTTGGGCCGGGCGATGAAGCCGAACACAGTGGCGAGCGGCCACGTGGCGACGCGGGTCTGGCGCCGGGGGAGGCCACGCACGACGTCGGCCCAGCGTTCGAAGCGCGCCTGCTCGCCGCCGGACCCGTACAGCCAGTCATACAAGCCTTCGGTGAACGCGCGGGCACCCTGGTCGGAGCGCACGACGGCGTCGCGCAACGCCATCTTCTCGAACGAGAACAGCAGCGGGCGCGGAGACTCGATGCGTGCCGCGGCCGCCGCGATCGCGCGGTGGTCGCCGGCGTCGAGGGCGGAGCGGAGGGCTGCCTTGCCACCGACCTCGCGCTGCCACTTGCGATGCGCCTCGACCTTGTAGTCGCGCTCCCACGCCAGGTACGTGTCGTCCTTGAATCCCCCCGGGAAGACCCGCAGGAACTGTCTCCGCGCTCGATCCCGTCGCCGCCGTTCGGTGTTCATGGCGCTGTCTTACCCACGCGAGCGTCGACGGCTTAGTCAACCGTGGGGTTGACAAGGGGACGAGCCACCGGTACCTTGTCAACCGTTCGGTTGAGCAAGGAGCGAGCGTGGCCGACGACCAGCTGTCTCGAATCTTCTCCGCCCTCGCCGACCCGACGAGGCGGGACATGGTGGCCCGGCTGGCGGCCGGTGACGCCACCGTGGGGGAGTTGGCGGAGCCCTACGGCGTCTCCCTGCAGGCGGTCTCCAAGCACGTCAAGGTGCTGGCCGACGCCGGCTTGGTGACGCAGAGCAAGGACGCCCAACGTCGGCCCTGCCACCTCGAAGCGGAGATCTTCAGCCTGATGACCAAGTGGATCGAGCGATATCGGGAAGAGGCGGAGCAGCGCTACCAACGCCTCGACGCCGTGCTCGCCGAGATGCAAGCCGCAGAACAACCAACGAGCCGCCGCCGGCGGAGCCAAGGAGCAGCGTCATGAGTGTGACCGACCGGCCGTACCAGGCATCGATCGAGGCCGACCCCGACCTGCCGATCATCCGCATCACGCGCGACTTCGATGCCACGCCCGCGCAGCTCATGCGCGCCCACACCGATCCCGAGCTGTTCGCCCGGTGGGTGGGCCCCGACGGCATGGAGACGAAGATCCTCGACTGGGACGCCACCACCGGCGGGCGCTGGCGCTACGTGGCGTCGCGGGACGGCATGGACTTCGGCTTCCACGGCTCGTTCCACGAGGTGGGCGACGACTTCATCGTCCAGACGTTCACCTTCGACGGCCAGCCCGACGACGTCGCCCTCGAGACGCTTCGATTCGAGGACCTCGGTGACGGCCGAACGCGCCTGCACGCCCAGTCGCTCGTCGACAGCTTCGTCGGCAGGGATCAGTGGCTGGCCAGTGGGATGCAGACCGGAATCGACCAGGGTTACGCCAAGCTCGACGCACTCGTAAAGGAGATCTGATGGACGCGGCGGAAGAACACCGGCACATTGCGGGAGAGTTCACCAAGACAGTGGAAGCCGTGCGGTCGACCGAGTGGAACCGGCCCGCACCGGTAGAGGGATGGGCGGCGCGCGACGTCGTGCGCCATCTTGTCGAGTGGTTGCCCGCGTTCCTCCAAGGGTCGACGGGCATCGCGTTGGACGACGGTCCGTCCGTCGACGACGACCCCGCCGGCGCGTGGCGCGTGCACAACAACGCCGTGCAGGCGTTGCTCGACGACCCCGCCACCGCGTCGACCGAGTACGACTTCCCCCACATCGGGCGGATGACGCTGGCCCAGGCGATCGCGAACATCTACACCGCCGATGTCTTCCTTCATCGGTGGGACCTGGCCCGGGCGACGGCACAGGACGAGACGCTCGACCCGGACCGGTGCGCCCAGATGCTCGAAGGCATGCTCCCTCTCGACGAGATCTTGCGTCAGAGCGGGCAGTACGGCCCGCGGGTCGAGGTGCCCGACGACGCCGACGTCCAAACGAAGCTCTTGGCCTTCATCGGCCGCACCCCTTAGCCGCCGACGCCAGCGCCGAAGCTGGTGATCGCCGGCGACTGAAGGGCCGCCGGGCGAGGGCCTCACCGGGAATGCCGACCTCCGAGGTCGGGTTTAACCGAATGTCTTGTAATGTGGTCGACATTCCTATGAAGAGCTCCGTCACCAACGCACGAGTTGCCCGAATGGCGCGTGGAGGCGCCGCCCTGGCGCTCGTCCTGGTCAGCCTGTTCTCAGCCCGCCCTGCGGCGGCTGCCGGCACCAACCTGGTCGGCACCTTCGCCCTCACTGCCGGTGCCTGCCCGTCGGGCGGGGCGACGGGGACCTACTTCCGCATGGTGCAGCCCAGCGGCACGGTGGCCAACGGCCCGTTCGTGAGCAACGGCGACTCCACCTGCTCCGACAAGACGTACACGCTCCTGTCGCCGGGGTCCGACGGCGGCGTGATCACCGGCGGGTACCAGGCGGCGCCGTCACCCGCCTTCGACGGTCAGGGCAACAGCCTGGCCAACAAGATCGTGGTGCCGGCCGTGTTCTTCGGCGTGCGGTTCGGCCTGTCCACCGACCAGACCGACCGCCAGACCCACACTGCCGTTCCGCCGCTGTCCGTCCAGGCCGACGGCGGCAAGCTGACCGGCGACCTGCGGGCGTGGGAGGCGACCTGGAACAAGCAGGACTTCAACCAGGGCGCGCCGAAGCCCGATGGTTCCATGCCCAAGCTCACGACCGCCCCGCACGGCACCTACGACGCGTCGACCGGCGCGTTCGTACTCGAGTGGACGAGCACCATCTCGGGCGGGCCGTTCAACGACTTCACCGGTTCGTGGCATCTGGCGGGCACGTTCCGGCCCGCGGGTTCCGCCCCTGCCAGCGCGCCCGCGGCGCAGCAGACGACGAAGGCGAAGTCATCGGCCGCCGCCGCTTCCGCCAAGGCAGGCTCGACGGCAACGACGCAAGCGGCATCGGGACAGGCGGCGACCGCCGACACCACTGCGCCGGCAACTGACGACGCGGCGCAGAGCACGGGCCCCGTCAAGACCATCGGGGCCGTTGCTCGCAAGGGCTGGAAGCCACCGGCCTGGTTGATCGTTCTCACCGCCATCGTCGGTGTGGGGGCGGCACTCGCACTGCTGCTCCCGATTCGACGTCCGACTCCAAACGCGACGACTGAGTAGAGGTACACCCGTGCGCAAGCTCATCGGTTTTCCGAATCCCGTCAACGAGGTGTCCGCCCGACTGGTGGCCACCGGCGTCGTGACCATGGCCGCGGTCACGGTCGCGTTCCGCCTCACCTGGCTCCTTGCCGTGCTCTTCTACGGCTTCGTCGCCCGGGTGCTGACCGGGCCCAAGCTGAGCCCGCTCGGCCAGCTCGTCACCCGCCAGATCACGCCACGCGTCCCCTTCAAGGAGAAGCTGGTCCCGGGCCCGCCCAAGCGGTTCGCCCAAGCGGTCGGCGTGACGTTCTCCGGAACGGCGCTCGTCCTCGCGTTGACGCACCACTGGTTCGCCGCCCAGGTGGTCCTCGGCCTGCTCATCGTGGCGGCGTCGCTGGAGGCGTTCGTCGGACTGTGCCTTGGGTGCAAGGCGTTCGCACTCCTGATGCGCGCCGGCGTCATCCCCGAGTCGGTGTGCGAGGAGTGCAACAACATCGGGCTGCGACGCGAGCTGGCATCGACGGGAGCCCGATGAACGCCAGCCGCACGCGCGTCGTCGCCGTGCTTCTGATCGTGGCCGCGTTCATCGCGTTGACGGCGTTCGCGCTGTTGGCCCGCGCCTACCGCCCCGGCCGCAGCGGCGTGAAGGTGCCCAGCGCGGCAGCGGCGCGCATCGTGCAGTCCGCCGCCGCCGAGGTGCCGGCGGGTGCAGCCGTGTTGGGCGAACGCATCGAAGCGACCGATACCGCGACGGCGCCGGCAGCTGACACCACCACCGACGTGACGCCGGCCGCGCCCGCCCCGCAGGCAGCCGCACCGGCGCCGAGCACGCCGCCCCCGCCGCCGGGCACGAGCGGCCTGGCGCCCTGCCCGTTGGGATTGCCGGTGCCGTCCCAGCCGGCGGGCCTGGCCAACCTGGTCGGCCTGGTGCCGCTGTTCGGGCCGTTCTCGCCGGAGGCGTTCGCGTTCATCCCCGCGTTCGAGCCGGCCTTCCCGCTGTTCGGCCCGATGATCACCGCCGGCGGTCAGCAGCTCGACGCCCACGCCGCTGAGATGAACGCCGTGGTGGGAGTCGTGCATCCGCTCGAGCAGAACGGCTTCGACGCCATGAGCCCGCTGTACGGCCCCTACCGCCAGCAGTTCCTCGACGGGGAAACGAGCGTGGCCGGCGCCGTGCAACCCGGGGTGGCCGCCTTCGCCGGCCTGCCCGGCGCCACCTGCGTGCCGGCCGCGCAGGCCGCGCTCCTCGGCTCGCCGACCGCTGGCTGACTAACCGTCGCGCCGGCCGAGCGTCAGCGCGCCGCCGACGGCGACGGCGGTCGCCACCAGCAGCATGGTGAGTGTGGCGGTGGCCGCACCGCCGGGAAACATCTGATCGTGCGGTAGCTGCGCGCCGCCCACGGCCTGGGTGATCACCGTTCCCGGGCTGGCGCCGACGACCCACCGCTGGAGGCCGCCGAGCAGCCCGCCCGCGGCTTTGGGAAACAGCACGGCCACCACGACGATCGACGCGGCGGCAGCCGGTGACTTGGTGATCAACCCGCACGCCATCCCGAGCACGGCCACGGCGGTGATCGCCAGCACCACGCTGATCAGGGCGGCGGGGTCGCCCAGGTGGTGGGCGCCGGCGGGGAGCACCGCCCACACCACGAGCCAGGCGACGACCACCGAGGCCAGCGCACCGACGGCGGCGACACAGCCGATGGCGGCCAGCTTGGCGCCGTACAACACGGAGCGTCGCGGCACGGTGGCCAGGGTGACCACCATCGTCTGCTGCGCGTACTCGCCGGCGGCGATGGTCGCGGCCCAGATGCCGAAGGCGAGGAGCGCGGCCACTGACCCTGTCGCCGCGCCACTCGTCACCGTGTCAGACGTGCTCACGCCGCCGGTCGTCGCCACCAGGAGCGACACGGCCGGAAGGGCGAGGCTGGCCAGCACGGCGCCGAGCCATTGGCCGCGCACGGTCGCGATCTTCAACAGCTCGGCCCGCCACGCCGCCGTCATCCGCCGTCCACCATGTCGAGGTACTGCTCCTCCAGCGACCGGCGCGCCTCCTCGCCGGACGCCCCGCCCACGAAGTGGCCAAGGGGGCCGGCCATCACGATGCGCCCGCCGTCGATGACGACGACGTCGTCGCAGAACGTCTCGATCTCGGCCATCAGGTGCGTCGACACCAGCACGGTGCGGCCGCCGTCGGCGAGGGCGCGCAGCAGCACGCGCAGCCATCGGATGGCGCCCGCGTCGAGCCCGTTGTGGGGCTCGTCGAGGATGAGCACGGCAGGGTCACCGATCAACGCCGTGGCCAGGCCCAGCCGTTGCCGCATGCCCAACGACATCTGACCCACGGGGATGTCGGCGATGCTGGCGATGCCGGTGAGCCGCAGCGCGTCGTCCACCGACGATTTCGGCAAAGCGTTGCTGGCTGCCACCACCCTGAGATGGCCGCGGGCCGTGCGGCGGGGGTGGGCGCCGTCGGCCGTCAACAGCGCACCCACGACTTGGGCGGGCCAGCGATGTGCAGCGAACGGTCGTCCGCCGATCAGCGCGCGCCCCGACGTGAGGTGATCGATGCCGAGGATGGCGCGCAACGTGGTGGTCTTGCCCGCCCCGTTGGGCCCGATGAACGCGGTGACCTGTCCCGGGGGCGCGGTGAACGAGACGCCGTCGAGCACGGTGACGCCGTCGATGACCTTGGTGGCGTCCTCGAGGACGATGGCCGCAGGCGCCCGCTCCCCAGCCGCGATGCGCACGTACCTACGCGCCGGCCGGGGCGCGTCCGGACGACTCGAAGGTGCCCTCGAGATGCCAGAGGCCGGTGAACCCGTTGAAGGGACCACCGTCGATGTGGCTCGTCCACTCCAGCGTGAAGGCGCCCGTCTTGGCGT
>JAFATL010000156.1 GCA_019243975.1 Actinomycetota bacterium
GAGCTCGATCGAGCGCATCACCTGCTCGTGGGGGATCTTGTAGGGGTTGAGGAGGCAGAGGAGGAGGTCGCAGCCCGCCTGCTCGTACCGGCGGCAGGCCTCGATCACCTCGTCCGGGTCCCCCACCACGCCCGAGCCGGACGAGTGGAGGTAGTCGAAGTTCATGTGGGCGAAGCTGCCCTCCCGCTCGTGCTTCAGCGCCTCACCGGTGTAGGCATAGGTGCCCAGCTCGCGGCCCTCCATCCACTCCGCCACCGAGGCGATCAGGTGGGCGCCGTGTTGCGGGTACCACTCGAATGACTCCCGGGCCACCTCGTAGGCCTCTTCCCTGGTCGGGGCGCAGTGGACCATGGTGAACGTGGCGGCCTGGTCGTTGACGAACTTGCCCGCCGGCTCCTTGCACTCGGCCAGGCCTTCTCTATAGAGGGCGATGCGGCCGGCCAGGTCCTCGGGCGGCACGCCGACGGTGAACGAGCACAGGCCGATGCCGTGGCGGCCGATCTCGCGGTGGCCGTCGGGGCTCGACGTCGCGCCCCAGATCGGCGGGTGCGGTTGCTGCAACGGCTTCGGCTGCACCCGCCGGGGGCCGCCCATGTGCCAGTACTTGCCGTCGGCTTGGTACGTCTCGTTCGTCCACGCCCCGACGATGTGCTCGAGCGCCTCGCTCCACATCGCCCGCGTCTCGTGCGGGTTGATGTCGAAGCCCTCCAGCTCGGCGCGCGTCGAGGACCGGCCCGTGCCGAACTCCACGCGCCCGTCCGAGAGCAGATCGAGCACCGCCACCGACTCGGCCGTGCGGATGGGGTGGTTGTAGGGCTGGGGGAGAAGGCGCACGCCGTACCCGATGCGGATGTTCTTCGTGCGCGCCGCGATGGCGCCGTAGAGGATCTCGGGGTTGGAGCAGTGCGAGTACTCCTCGAGGAAGTGGTGCTCGACCGTCCAGAAGGAGTGGAAGCCCACCTGGTCGCCGAGGATCGCCTGCTCCAGCGTGTTCTTGTACGCCTGGTGCTCGCTCTCGGCGTCCCACGGCTTGGCCACCGGGATCTCGTAGAACAGGGCGAACTTCATGGTCCCTCCTCAGCCTGCCGCCGTGCGTCCGTGCAAGTGTGTAACAGAGTTACGGACGAGGGGAGAGGCCGATGGGCCGGCTGGACGGACGGGTGGCGTTGGTGACGGGCGGCGCGTCGGGCATCGGCGCCGCCTGCGCCCAGCGCTTCGCCGACGAGGGGGCCGAAGCGGTGGTCACCCTGGACGTGGCGGGTGGCGTCGACCACGCCGTGGACGTGCGCGACGAGGCGGCGGTGGCCGCGGCGGTGGCGGCGATCGTCGAGCAGCACGGGCGCCTCGACGTCGTGCTCAACGCGGCCGGCGTGGTGGGCGGCGGCCCTGTGCACCTGGTGCCCGTCGAGGAGTGGGAGCGCGTGCTCGACGTCAACCTCAAGGGCACGTTCATCGTCTGCAAGCACGTGCTGGGGCCGATGCTGCAGCAACGGTCGGGCAGCATCGTCAACATCGCCAGCATCGAGGGCCTCGAAGGCACCGAGGGCGGGAGCGCGTACAACGCGTCGAAGGGCGGCGTCGTCATGCTCACCAAGTGCATGGCCATCGACTACGGGCACGCGGGGATCCGCTCCAACTGCATCTGCCCGGGCGGCACCGACACGCCGATGCTGGCGTCGATCATCGAGCCCGACGGCATGACGAGATATCGCGACAAGTTGTTGGAGGCCCACAAGCTCGGGCGGTGGGGCCGGCCCGAGGAGATCGCGGCGGCGGCCGCCTTCCTTGCCTCTGACGACGCGTCGTTCGTCACGGGTCACGCCCTCACCGTCGACGGCGGGATGACCGCCGGCTTCCGGGCCGGCGTGCTGGAGGCGCTCGGCCTGTGAGCCTCGATCCCCGCACGCCCGTGCTGGTCGGCGCGGGCTCGGTCACCGTGCCCCGGAGCGAGTCGGCGCTCGAACCCATCGACCTCATGGCCACCGCCCTCGAGCAGGCGGCCCTGGACGCGGGAACGACCGAGCTCCTCAAGCGCCTCGACGTGGTGATGGTGCCGCGGGGCATGTGGCGGTACCCCGACCCGGCCCGCGTGCTGTCCGACCGCTTCGGGGCGTCGGCCCGCACCCTGGTGGCCGAGGTCGGCGTGCTGCAGCAGACCCTGATCACGCGGGCGTGCGACGCAGTGGCGCGTGGCGATGCCGACGTGGTGGCCGTCGTCGGCGGCGAGGCGCGGGCGCAGCCCAAGCGCGACCGCTCACCCGCCGAGGACGAAGGCGAACAGGCGGATGAGGTGCTGGCGCCGCACGGCGAGATCCTCAGCCGGGCCGAGATCGACGCCGGTCTCGTCATGCCGGTGAACCAGTACGCGGTGATGGAGAACGCGCTACGCGACGCCGAGGGAATGAGCCTCGACGATCACGCCCGCGAGGTGGCCGAGCTGTGTGCCGCCTTCAGCCGGGTCGCGGCCGGGAACCCGGCGGCGTGGAACCGCGACGGCGCCACGGCCGACGAGATCCGGGTTCCGTCGCCGTCGAACCGGCCCCTGTCGTTCCCGTACAACAAGCTGCACGTGTCGCAGTGGAACGTGAACCAGGCCGGCGCTCTCGTCATTGCCAGCGCCAGCGCGGCGGAGGGGTTGGGCATCGACCGCGAGCGCTTCGTGTTCCCGCTCGCGGCCGCCGAGTCGAACGCGATGGTGCCGCTGACGGCGCGGCCCGAGCTGCACCGCAGCCCGGCGGTGGAGTTCGTGGGCACCACGTTGGCGGCCATGGGCAACGTGGCGCTCGCCGACGTCGAGCACCTCGACCTGTACAGCTGCTTCCCGATCGCCGTACGCGTCCAGCAGCGCCAGTTCGGCATCGACCGCAACCGGCAGCAGACCGTCACGGGCGGCATGACCTTCGGCGGCGGGCCGCTCAACAACTACGTGCTGCAGTCCACGGCCAAGATGGCGGAGGTGTTGCGGGCCGACCCGGGTGCGGTCGGCCTCGTCACCTGCGTGTCGGGGATGCTGACGAAGTTCGCCGGCGCGCTGTGGTCGGCGACCCCCGCGACCGGATCGTTCGCGTGGGCCGACGTCAGTGGTCAGGTCGACGACGCCATGCCGCCCCGCCCCGTCGGCGCCGCTCGGAGTGAGCCGTCGACGGACGTGGGGTTCACCATCACGTACACGCCCGAGGGTGCAGCCGACCGGCGGGTCAGCATCGTCGAGTACGGCGATGGCGCGCGGGCGATCGTCACCGGCGACGCAGAACAACCCACCCCGGAGTAAGAAAGCTCTATGCGGTACGCGGACGGGCCCACGGCCGAGGCCGAGGTCTACATCGACGCGGCGCCGGAGACGGTGTGGGCACTGGTCACCGACATCAACCTCCCGGCCCGCTTCAGTTCCGAGTTCGAAGGCGCCGAGTGGCTCGACGGTGTCACCGAACCCGCGCCCGGCGCGTGGTTCGCCGGCCACAACAAGCACCCGGCCATCGGCGAGTGGACGACCACGTCGGAGATCGTGGCGTGCGAGCCGTGCCGCGAGTTCGCGTGGTCGGTGGGCGGTGCGGCCGAGGCGGCCGCCACGTGGCGGTTCGAACTGCAGGCCGAGGGCGGCGGCACCCGACTGAAGCAGTGGATGCGGATGGGCCCGGCCCGGTCGGGTCTCAACATCGCCATCGACGCCATGCCCGACAAGGAGGAGCGCATCGTCGCCCGTCGCCAGGCGGAGCACGCCGCCAACATGCAGGCGACGGTCGACGGCATCAAGGCCCTGGCCGAGGGTGCCATCGACTGATGCGCACGGCCATCACCGTCACGGCCGAAGGCGACTGGCCGAGCATCGTCGACTACGTCGTCGAGGCCGAACGGCTCGGCGTGTCGGTGTGCTGGACGGCCGAAGCCTGGGGTACTGACGCGGTGACCCCGCTGGCCTTCCTCGCGGCGCGCACCGAACGCATCCACCTGGCGTCGGGAATCATGCAGCTCGGGGCGCGGACGCCCGCGCTGACGGCGATGACTGCGCTCACGCTGGCGCGCGTCTCGGGCAACCGCTTCATCCTCGGCCTCGGCGCGTCGGGCCCGCAGGTGATGGAGGGCCTGCACGGCGTGCGGTTCGCCCATCCCCTCGGCCGCATGCGCGAGACGATCGAGATCGTTCGGCGCGCCTTCGCGGGCGAGCGCATCGCCTACGAGGGCAAGCACTTCCAGCTGCCGTTGCCCGACGGTCAAGGTAAGGCGCTGCGACTGTCGCAGCCGGCCAACCCCGACATCCCCATCTATCTCGCCACGCTGTCGCCGAAGATGCTCGAGCTCACTGGCGAGCTGGCCGACGGGTGGGTTGGCACCAGCTTCGTGCCCGAGGCGGCGGCCTCCTACCTCGACCCCATCGCCGCCGGTGCCGCCCGGGGCGGCAAGACGCTGGCCGACATCGACATCTGCCAAGGTGCCGAGGTCGCGTTCGGCGACGACGTCGACGCCATGGTCGAGCGGCGCAAGCCCGGTCTCGCGTTCAGCCTCGGCGGCATGGGTTCGGCCACCACCAACTTCTACAACGACGCGTACAGCCGCCAGGGGTTCGCCGACGTGGCGGCGGAGGTGCAGCAGTTGTGGGTCGACGGCAAGCGGGACGAGGCCGCACGCCGGGTGCCCGACGAGATGGTGCTTGCCACCACGCTCATCGGCACCGAAGCCATGGTGCGCGAGCGCCTGCGCCTGTGGCGCGACGCCGGCGTCACGACCGCCCGGTTCTACCCGGCAGGGGACACTCTGGATGAACGGCTCGCCACCCTCGCGCGGGCCGTGGAAATCGTCGCCGACCTCGGGGTTTGACGGCCCACGGCCCGTGGGTACGCGGTTCTCATCCACCGACGTGGTGGGACACAAGGAGAACGAAAACAATGGGTCTCGGCACGAGCATCTTTCTCATTGCGGTCGGTGCCATCCTCGACTTCGCAGTCAAGGTCAACACGAACGGCGTCAACCTGCACACGATCGGCGCCATCCTCATGATCGTCGGCGCCATCGGCGTGGTCCTCTCGCTCATCTTCTGGAGCAGCTGGGGTGGCTTCGGTGGTCGCGACGTCGTCTACGAGGGCGGCGCCCCCCGCCGTCGCCGGGTCGTCCAAGAGGATCTGTAATTCTCGGTTTTACGGTCTTCCCCAACGCCGTCAGCGTCTCGGTGATCGACGCCTCGGTCTCGCCGGGCACGCGGACGGCGTAGGGGAAGCAGGTTTTGAACCGGCGCCACGTGCACTCGCATGTGGCGCCGGTTTGCGTTCCAGGACAAGGTCCGCACGTAGGCTCGCCCGCATGGACGCGCAGCTGACGAAGCAGATTCACTCCCTCGTGCCCTTCACTGCCGAGCTCGGACTGGAGCTGCTGGAGGCGAGCAAGGAGCGCGTCGTCGGCCAGGCGCAATGGGCATCCGAGCGATGCACGGCCGGCGACGTGTTGCACGGTGGGTTCCTGATGGCGACCGTCGATTCCATTGGTGCCATCTCGGCGGTGCAGAACCTCCCCGAGGACGCCAGCGGCACGACCACGATCGAGTCGAAGACCAACTTCTTCCGCGCCGTCCTGCGCGCCTAGAACAACAGCATGGCGACGGCGGTGTACTTCGAGGTCGGGAAGAAGAAGGTCTTTGCCTGCGCGGTCGACTGGCCGGGCTGGTGCCGGGCGGGCAAGACGGAGGACGAAGCCCTCGAGGCGCTCGATCTGTACGTGCCCCGGTACGCCGTGGTCACCAAGAAGGCGGGCGTCACGTTTCCCAAGTCG
>JAFATL010000561.1 GCA_019243975.1 Actinomycetota bacterium
GGCGGGGCCTTCTTGATGCGGTCGATCTCGGTGGCGGGCAGGGTGAGGTGGCAGCCGGTGCACGACGTGCCGACGAGACGCGCCGCTCCGATGCCGCCCAGCCGCGACCGCAGCCGTTCGTACTGCTGGGCCAGCTGCTCGGACAGCCCGGCCGCCACTTCGTCGCGCTTGCCCTGCTCGACCTCGATCTCGGCGTCGACCACCGTCTCGCCCTGGGCCAGCAGCTCGGCTACCGCCGCTCCCTCCAGCTCGATCTCCGCCAGGCCCGCCTCGAGCTTCTCCACGGCTGCGTCCAGGGGCTCGCGCGCCTCCAGCGTCTCCAGCACCTGGTCCTCGAGGGACGACCGGCGGCGCTTGAGCGACGACAGCTCGTCGTTCATGGCCTCCATGTCGCGCACCCCCGCCGTCGGCGAGAAGAGGCGCTGGTCGATCTCCTTCATGCGCTTCTCGGTGGCGGCCAGGTCGGCCTCGAGCCCGTCCTGGCGCTGGGCGACCTCGTCGCGCGCCGCCGCCGCCTCGGCGATCTGGGCCTGAACGGCCTTGGCCCGGGTCTCCAGATCGGCCAGCTGGGCGCGCTCCGGCAGCGTCGCTCGGCGGTGGCGCAGCTGATCGAGGGCGGTGTCGTGCTCCTGCACCTCGAGGAGCCGTTCGAGTTCGGGACTCGCCACGGGACGAAACTAACCGCCCGGTGGGGGTGGACTGCCACGACGTCTTCGCGTGGTGGGCGTGGTGGTCGGCTCCCCGCCGCCTCCGCGCTCGGTCGTGGTCGTGTTGCGGTCACGCGGGCCGCGCACCGTCGACGTGGGACCAGGCAGCGTGCTGCTGGTGCTCGACGGCGGCACCGTGCTGCTCGGCGATGGCACCGAGGAGCTGGTCGTGCTGTCGTGGGAGATCTTGCTGGTGTCGAGGTAGTGGCCGCTGTCGATCTGATCTGGGTCAGGCGCGGGGAACGACACCGACGGCAGCGGTTCGAGGGCCTGGGTCATGTAGGCCGACCAGATGCGCGCGGGGTAGGTGCCCCCCTGCACCGTGATGCCACCGACGTTGAACATCGGATCGCGTTTGGTCGGCGAGCCCATCCACACCGCCGTGGTGATCTGCGGCGTGTAGCCCACGAACCAGGCGTCGCTGTGCTGGTCGGACGTGCCGGTCTTGCCCGCCACCACGTGGCCCGGTACCGCCGCCGCCACACCGGTGCCGCGCAGCACCACCTGGCGCAGCACCTGGGTGACCACCCGCGCCGTCTGCTGCGAGATCCGGCGATCGCCGCGGTCGCGGTGCTGGAAGATCGTCTTGCCGTTGCGGTCGGTGATCTTCTCGACGAAGTACGGCTCGTGGTGCACGCCGTCGTTGGCGAACGTGCTGTACACCGACGCCTGATCGAGCGGCGGCACCTCATAGGCACCCAGCGACACCGCCGGCGTGGCGCCGATGTAGTCGGTCGAGGGGTAGCCGAGCTTGTGCGACATGGCCACGACCTTGTCGAGGCCCACCAGGGCGCCGAGCTTCACGTACGCGCAGTTGACTGAGTGCACGGTCGCGTCGGTGAGGCTCATCACGCCGCCTGTCTCGCCTTCGAAGTTGTCGGGCGAGTAGGGCTGGTTGCCGGGGAGCTTGATGGTGCACGGCGAGGTGCCGTTGATCGTGTCGTTGGGGCTGTAGCCGTTCTCGATGGCAGTGGCCAGCACGATGGGCTTGAACGACGACCCGGGCTGCCGGCCCGGGTGGTGCGTCGCCAGGTCGTACTGCGACTGCTCGAAGTCCTTGCCGCCGACGAGGGCCCGCACCGCGCCACTGGTCGAGTCGAGCGACACCAGGGCGGCCTGGAAACGGCCGTTAGTGTCCGGGAGGATGTCGTCGCGCGCCTTCTCGGCGTCGGCCTGCAGGCGGGGGTCGAGGGTGGTGTAGATGTGCAGACCGCCCTTGTTCACCGCGTTCTGCCGCTCCTGCGGGTTGCCGCCGAGGAAGCGCGGGTCGTCGAGCAGCAGCTGCTTCACCTCGTCGACGAAGTAGTCCTTCGGCAGCTGCGCCGGCGTCGACAGTGCCGTCGGCAGGGGGGCGTTGCGGATCTGGTCGGCCTTGGACTTGGTCAGATCGCCGGCCTTGATCATGCGGTCGACGACCACGTCGCGCCGGGCCCGGGCCGCGTCCGGGTAGCGGATCGGGTCATAGCCGATCGGGTTCTGCACCATGCCGGCGAGGAACGCCGAGTCGGTGATGTTGAGCTGCGACACGTCCTTGTTGAAGTACGTCTCGGCTGCCGCCTGCACGCCGTAGGCGTGGTTCCCGAAGTACACGGTGTTCAGGTAGTCCTCGAGGATGTGCTTCTTCGACTCGGTGTTCTCCCGCCGCACGGCCAGCACCGCTTCCTTGAACTTGCGGGTGAACGTCTTCTCGGGCGTGAGCAGCGAGTTCTTCACCAGCTGCTGGGTGATGGTCGAGCCGCCCTGCGCCAACGCGCCGCCCGACACGTCGGTTGCCAGGGCCCGCACGGTCGAGCGCAGGTCGACGCCGCCGTGCAGCCAGAAGCGGTCGTCTTCGGTGTCGAGCACGGCCGAGATCAGGACGGCGGGGACCTTGTCGAGGGTGACCGGCGAGCGGTTCTCCTCCTCGTGGATCACGGCGAGGAGCTTGCCGTCGCGGTCGCGCACCTCGGAGCGGTAGGCCTGCTCCCCTACCTGGGTCGGGTCGGGCTTGCCGCCCTTGCCCGAGGTGGCCAGGGCCTTGACCTGGGGCGCGAGCAAAATCAGCAAGAACGCCAGACCGACGCCAGCCGTGAGAACCGTGAGGAAGTAACGAACGATGGTGCGGGGCACAGCAGACCCCAAACTACGTCAGCTGGCTGAGGTCGAAACGTCGGCCAGGTCGGGGGCCGGGATGGTGCCGGTCACGGTCGTGCCGTGGCCGGGCGATGAGCTGATGGTGAGC
>JAFATL010000620.1 GCA_019243975.1 Actinomycetota bacterium
ACGTGCACCTGCGCAGCACCGGCGAAGCGATCGGTGAGGTAGTCGACCAGCTTGTCGTCGATCTCGACGGCGGTGAGCGACTTCACCGACCGGCTGACCACGTCGGTGGCGGCGCCGTAGCCGGGGCCCACCTCGAGCACGTCGTCGCCGAGATCGACGTCGCCGATGGCGGCCGGCACCACCGACCGCATCAGCTCACGCCACTCGTCGCCCCCACACGCCGCATGCGCCTCGTTCACGCCGTTGAGGCTACGCGGGCTTCGGGTTCTCGGTGACGTAGAAGCGGTTGCCGTCGGGATCGACGAACGTGAACATCAACGGGGCGGTCTCCCAGTCGAGCAGCTCGCCGACGTCGAGGCCCTCGGCCGACAGCGTGGCGTGGGCGGCCCGTGCATCAGGGGTGCACAGGCGGACGCCCGTGTCGATGCCGACGGGAAGGGCGTCGCCGGTCTGGACGAGCGACACCGTCATCGGCGACCCGGGCAACCCGAGCTCGATCCACCGGAAGCCGGGCTGCAGCTCCATGTCGAAGCGGTCCTCGAAGCCGAGCCGCTGCAGCAGCGCCTTGGTGCGGTCCTGGTCCGTGACGGGGATGGCGACGGTCAGCACGTGGGAAAAGGTCTGGGCACTCATACCGAGAGAGACGGTACGACAGGCGGGAACTCATCGGCGCGTGCTGCGCCATACAGCCCGCCGGTCAGCCGCGGGGAAGGCCGAGGAGGCGGTCGCCGATGATCGTGCGCTGCACCTCGCTGGTGCCACCGGCGATGGTGGCCGCCTTGCTCCACAGCCACTGGCGAGACCAGCGGCCCTGCAGTGGCGACTCGCCGCCCAGCACCGACAGGGCGGCGTCGGAGAGGTGCTGGGTCATGTCACTCCACGCCAGCTTGACGAGGCTCGACTCCGGGCCCGGCTCGATGCCGTGCGACAGGCGCGACAGGGTGCGCCAGTTGTGCAGCCGCAGCACGCGCAGTTCGACGAACGCGTTCACCAGCGCGTCGCTGACCTCGACGTCGTCGAGCACGTCGCGTTCCGATGCCAGCGCGTAGAGATCGTCGAGGTAGGTCTCGTGCACGACCTGCTCTTTGAAAGGGAACGTGGTGCCCCGCTCATGGGCCAGCGTGGTGTTGGCGACGGCCCACCCGTGGTCGACGCCGCCGATGACCTGGTCGTCGGGAACGAACACCTCGTCGAGGAACACCTCGTTGAACTCGGCGTCGCCGGTGATCTGCACGAGGGGCCGGATCTCGACACCGGGCGCCGTCATGTCGATCGCCATGCACGTGATGCGGTCGACGTTGGCGAGGCACATCCCCCACCGGGCGAACTGCGCGTACGACGTCCACACCTTCTGGCCGCTGACGACGTAGCCGCCCTCGACCGGAACGGCGCGCGTCTTCAGCGAGCGCAGATCGGAACCGGCGTCGGGTTCGCTGAAGAGCTGGCACCAGATCTCGTCGGCCGTGAGGATCGACGGTAGCCAGCGGGCGTGCTGCTCCTCGGTGCCGTGGGCCAGCAACGTCGGCCCCACCAGGTTGATGCCCACGCGGTTGACGGGCTGGGGTGCCCCGGCCCGGGCGTACTCCATGTTGAACATCGCCACCTGCACCGGCGTGGCCGACCGGCCCCCGTACTCCGACGGCCAGTGGATGCCCACCCACCGGTCAGCGGCCAGCTCCGCCTGCCAGCGCCGGCCCCACGCGATCTCTTCTTCCAGCGATGCGAACCGCGGGATGCCGCCTTCGGGGACGTGGGCGGCAAACCACGCCCGCGCGTCGGCGGCGAACGCCTCCTCCTCGGCCGTGAACGACAGATCCATCGGCTCTTACGCCGAACTGACAGGCGAAACGTGCGCTATGGCGCACGTTTCACCTGTCAGTTCGGCCGTGGGGGCGGTCAAGCGGGAGCGGCAGCCGTGAGGGGTTCGCAGATGCGGCAGGGCTGCATCGACGCAGCTTCGCGCGCGGTGACCTTGCGGAGCCCGTTTCGGCTCTTGCTCACGATCGGGCAGCTCGCCACGTGGAAGTTGGAGCCGGCCGACGTCGCGACGTAGCTCGAGACCGACGCGGTCGACGACGCCTTCGACGCCACCACCGCCGCGGCCCGACCACGGGACGACGCGGGAGCCGCCGAGAGCGCCTCCAGCACCGCCGCGGTCATCTCCCGCTGCTGCTGGATGATCTCCTGGTGGTGCAGGTCGGCCTGGTCGTAGATGCGGTAGAGCCAGTGGGCCCAGAACAGCAGGCCCCCGATGATCATCATGCCGAGGCCGATGAACGAACCGCTGACGAGGTAGGGCACCTGCTGCTGCACGTAGGCGGTGTGGGCCGAGCCGTACCACGAGAGCAGGATGACGACGAGGCCACCCGCCATGAGCAGGCCGCCGCCCACCAGCTGGCCGACGTTGCGAGGGTCGACGGTGCTGTTGCCGCGAATCAGGTTCCGCATGCGGCGCACACCGCGAGGACGATCCTCGGCGACACCGTTGCCCTCGGGCCCTTGCTCGCTCACCTTCGCCTCCCTTCGAGCAGCTGCCATCTGGCATAGCCCAGAAGTGGGCCGAGCACCACGATGCAGGCGACGAAGCCGAACAGGAGCCACTGGATCGGTACCGACGAGCCGGTGGGCGGGTGGGTCGACGCCAGTGACACCTCTTGCTGGCTGGTGCCGCCGCTCGACGTCGAGCCGACCGACGACGGCGCCGGGCTGAGGGCGCCGCTGAGCGACGCACCCGGGCCGCTGGCCGAGAGATCGGTGTTGGTCTGGGTCGCGCCCAGCACGTCACCGCCTGGCGTCGTCACACCACTGTCGAGCGACTCGTCGACCGGGACGCCCGTTGCATTCGCGATGGCCCGGGCGTACCCGATCAGCAGTTCGACGTGCAGCTTGAGGTCGGGCGTGCCCAGCACGACGGGCGCCTGGCCGGGCAGCTGCACGGCGGGCACGCCGGGCACGCCCAGGGCGGGAACCGTGCGCTCGAGCACGATGGCGATGCCGCCGGCGTCCGCCGTGGCCGCCCCCGCGTTGACGGTGGTCTTGGGGGAGATCGTGCGGATGCTGATGCCGTCCTGCTTCAGTGCGCTCTGCAGCATCTGCTCGGCGCCCGCGGTGACGCCCGACCCGACCGCGTTCTGACTCACCAAGTGGACGCCGTCGGTGTCGATGTAGGCGGACTGGCCGCCGGCGGTCACCTTGCCGATCTGCAGGGTGGCCGTGGGCTTGCCCTTGACGCCGTCAGACGTCGACACCGCAGTGGACGTCAAGCCCTCGATGGTGATCATGCCGCCGATGTTGATGCTCTTGACCGTCGTCACCGCCTGGCTGGTGATGAGGTTGTCCTTGACGATCGTCTTGTTGGTGGATGTGCTGGCGCCGACGTCGACGAGAGGCGACGTGTCGGGCACGGAGACGCGCGCGATGTTCGACTCGACGGTGGCGCCGTCGGCCGCCGTGTGCGAGTGGGCCGTACCGGCGCCGAGGAACACGCCGCCGCTCGATCCGGCCGGCTGCCCGAAGCTCTCGTCGGTGGAGTGACCGGGCGACGGTGGGAAGTTGGCCTCGGCCACCACCGGGTAGTTCAACGCGCTGAACGACGGGGGCGCGCCGAACGTCACCACCGCGGTACCGAGGTGGGCGAGCGTGTCGCCGCCGTAGAGCGGCGACCCGAGGGCGCTGATGACGGGCCCCTGGCTCACGCCGATGCGCGCGAACGGCATGTCGACTTCCATGACGTTGCCCTCGTTGGGGTCACCGACCGGCAACAGACCGGGGCTGTTGAGCTGGTAGCGCACGGCCGCGGACAACGCGTTGAGCCCGTAGCCGGCAATCGCGGTGTTCGAGGAGCCGGTGGCGGGCGGGTTGTCGGCGGCGATGACAGGCGCGGCGGCGACGACACCGAGCACGAGGGCCGTGCCCAGCGCCACCATCGACCACCTGCGCATCCGAGTCATCCCCCTCCGAGGTACGACGCCAGCACGCCCGTTTCCTGCATGTCCGCCGGTTCGCCCAGGTCGACGACCCGTCCTTTGTCCAGCAGATAGACGTAATCGGCCAGCTCCAGCGCGGCTTGAACGTATTGCTCGACAATCAGCACGGTTGCCCCGGCAACGGCCATTTCCTTCACCGCCGCGAACAGCTGGTTGACGATGATGGGCGCCAAGCCCATGGAGATTTCGTCGAGAAGGAGCAGCTTGGGCTTGGACAGCAGGGCCCGGGCCAGCGCCAGCATCTGTTGCTCACCGCCCGAGAGGGTTCCGGCGAACTGCGCCATGCGCGACTCGAGGGCGGGGAACAGGCGCGCCGCTTCGGCCGGCACGTCGACGCCGATGTTGAGTCCGTAGCTGGCCATCTCGAGGTTGGCCTGCACGGTGAGGCTGGGGAAGATGCCGCGACCTTCGGGGACGTGGAGGATGCCGGCCCGAGCGATGCGGAACGGCGCCAGGTGCTCGATGCGGCGGCCCTCGAAGACCACGTGGCCCGACTCCGGCGGGATGAGGCCGGAGATGGTGCGCAGGGTCGTGCTCTTGCCCGCGCCGTTGGGACCGAGCAACGCCACCACCGTTCCTTCGGGCACGACGAGCGACACGTCGGACAACGCGCGCAAACCGCCGTAGGAAACCGTGAGGCGGTCGAGTTCGAGCAGCGCGCCCACGCCTTACGCCACCTCTCCCTCGCCGAGGTATGCCGCGATCACGGCCGGATCGTCGCGGATCTGCTTCGGCGTACCGCTAGCGATGCGCTGTCCGAAGTCGAGCACGGTGATGTTGTCGCACACCTCCATCACCAGCCCCACGTCGTGCTCGACCAGAAGGATCGCCGGTTCACCGGTGTCGCGGCCGCAAACGGCGAGCAGCACGTCGCGGAACTTCGACGTCTCCGACGGGTCGAGGCCGGCGCCCGGCTCATCGAGCAGCAGCACGCGGGGCTGCGCGCACATGGCCCGGCCCAGCTCCACGACGCGACCCAGGCCGGTTGACAGCTGCCCGGCGAGGCGGTCCTTCACGTTGACGAGGTCGAGCTGCTCGAGCACCTCGTCGACCCGGGCCCGGGCTCGCCCCCGGTTGCGGCCGAGCACGCCACCCGGGGTTGCCGCCTCCCACGTGGCCAGCAGGTTGTCGTAGACGGTGAGGCCGCGGAACAGCTCGAGGCGCTGGAACGTGCGGGCGATGCCCGACCGTCCCCGCTTGTGCGGTGCCCAGCCCGTGATGTCGGTGCCGTCGAGGAACACGCGCCCGTCGGTGGGCGTCTGCAACCCGGTGATGGTGTTGAACAGCGTGGTCTTACCAGCGCCGTTGGGCCCGATGAGCCCGGTGATCTTCCCCGGTGCCACTTCGAGGTCGACGTCGGACAGCGCGGTCACACCGCCGAAGCGGACGGTGATGGCGTTGACCTCGAGCAGGTTGTCAGCCACGGGCCGGCTCCGGTCGTGAGGTGGCAGACGCGGGAGAAGCCGCCGCCGCCGGGGTCGTGTCGGTCTCGTCGGTGTTGCGGGGCAGCGGACGGAACAGGTCGCTGAGGATGCGGCTGCGCTCCGCCGCGACGGTCAACGGGCCGTCGGGATACTGGGCCACGTAGATCACGCCGACTGCGATGCCCAGCTGCAGCCACTTCTGGATCCCGGACAGGCTGGGCACGATCTGGAACGTGTAGATGACGCCGGCGACGAGCGCGCCACCGACCAGCGCACGACCACCCAACACCACGAGCAACAGCAGCGCCAGCGACGCCCCGAACGAGAAGTCCATCGGGCTGATGCTCTGGCGTTGTGCGCCGTACAGCGCGCCCGCGAATGCCGCCCCCGCGCCACTGGCCGCGAACACCGCCAGCTTGGTCAGGGTGAGGTTCACGCCGAAGGTGGCGGCCGCCATCGGCGCGTCACGCATCATCTGCAGCCGACGGCCGATCGGGCCTTGGCGGATGAGGATCGCCCCGAAGGCGAACAACACGAACACCGCCACGGTCAGGTAGTAGAAGCGCTCGGTCGACGCGAACGAGAACCCGAAGAGCTTCGGGCGCGGCACCGACAGCCCGGTCGTGCCACCGCTGATCCACCGCTTCGGGTACACGAGCGTGTCGACGGTGAGGGCGAACGCCATCGTCGCCAGGGCCAGGTACAGGCCCGACAGTCGCAACGACGGCAAGCCGATGATGAGCCCGACGGGGATGGCGATGATCGCCCCCAAGACGGCGGCGCTGAGGAACCCGCCGCCGTGGGGTCCGGCCAGGTTGCCCACGGCAAACGCACCGATGCCGACGAAGGAGAACTGGGCCAGCGAGATCTGGCCGCTCCAGCCGGTGAGGACCACGAGCGTGAGGGCGATGGTGGCGAGCACGGTGCCGGCGGTGATGTTGCTCAGCAGCGAGTCGTTGGTGATGGCGGGGATGACGATGGCGACGGCCAGCAACAGCCCCCCGGTGGTGGCGATGCGCCGGGGGCTGTGGCGGGACGCGCCCGCCGAGCTGGCCAGCGGCTGGTACGACGAACGCACCTCCTTGAGGCGCCGCCCGTAGAAGAGGAGCAGGGCGAACAGGGCCAGGTACGGCACCGACGCCTCGAAGTCGGCCAGGGTGCCGGAGCTCCCCCAGTGGGTGAGCACGCTCTGGAACACGCCGAGGAAGATGGCGCCCCCAAAGGCGAGCGGGAGACTCACCAGCCGCCCCAACACGGCCGGAGCGAAGGCGAAGATCACCACCAACACCAGCGTGTAGGTATCGAGGCGCGACGTGGAGCTGAGCAGGATGCCGACGAGAGCGGCGAACACCGACGAAACCAGCCATGCCACGCGCGAAACGGTGTCGGCGCTCACGCCGATCATCTCGGCCAGGTCGCGGTTGTCGACCACGGCCTGCGTCGCCGTGCCGAAGCGGGTGTGGCGCAGCAGGGCCCACAACCCGAGCGAGAGCGCGCCGGCTAAGAGCAGGGTGAAGAGCTGGTTGTAGCTGACGCGCAAGTGCGACGTCACCGAGAACGTGGACGTCGAGAAGATCGGGGACAGGAACCGGTCCTGCTTGCCGTAGATCAGCGGCACGATCGCCTGCAGGAACGCCAGCGCGCCCAACGCGATCACGATCTGGATCTCGGCCGACAGTGTCGTGACGGATCGGAACAAGCGCTCGGACACCAGCGCCAGCAATGGTGCGACGACGAGCAGGATCAGCGGCAGCGAGATCCATTGGGGCAGGCCCCACGCGTCACGCAGCTTCCAGAACGTGAAGCCGCAGAACATCGCGACCCCGCCGTACGCGAAGTTGAAGATGCCCGACGTCTTGTACGTCAGCACCACACCCATCGCCGCGAGCGAATAGATGCTGCCGTTGAACAGGCCGATGACGGCCAACGGCCACAGTGCGTTGAAGAGATGCACGGACTACGGCGACGCCGGCACGAGCTGGGCGTTGCAGTACATGCCCGTCTTCGGCCACCTGCGTATGAAGTCGTCGCCCTTTACCTCGGTCTCCACGATGCACGGGCCGTTGGGCCGTCGCAGGCGCGGCGTGGTCGGCGAGAACGCGCCGCCCGTGTCGTAGTTCTCGAGGGCGTTGAAGGCGGCGGTGATGCTCGCTCGGGTCGGGTTCCGGCCCGCCTTCAACAGCGCGTAGATGAACATCTGTCCGGCCGCCCATGCCTCCACGCCGAACCCGCTCGGGTGGCTGTTGGGCTGGTAGGTGGCCACCTGCGACTTGTACAGCTTCATGACCGTGTTGTCGTCGCTGAACGGGACGAACGGCAGCGTGACACGCAGGCCCTGGGCGGCGTCCTTGCCGGGCAGGTCGATCTGGGCCGGGTCGTAGCCGACGAACGTCACCGACACATAGGGCATGTGGTAGTTCTGCCGCTGGATCGACTGCAGCAGCTTGGTGTTGCCGGAGATGTCCATGGTGGTGGTGACGCCGTCGCAGTTGTTCTGCTTCATCTGCAGCACGTCGGAGTCGAGCGACGCCGTCGCGGGCGAGATCGAATAGTCCTCGAAGCAGATCTGGGCGCCGGCCTGCTTGAACGTGTAGGCGAACTGATGCGCGGCGTCGGCGCTGATCGGGATGCTGTACGACAGCACCGCCAGCCGCTTCGGCATGTCGTTGTTGTCCTTGAGCCCGTTCTGCAGGCCGTTCCACGAGTAGGGCTTGCCGTTCTGGGTGTAGAGGGTCGACCCGTTGGCCGACCAGAACACGGGCGACTGACCCCGGTTGGCGTTGATGGCGAACCCGACGTCGGGGACCTTGGCGTCGACCATGGCCTGCACGCCGGCGTTGTCGGCGTCGGAGGTGGAGCCGACGAACGCGAACACCTTGTTCTTGAGGTCGTTGACGTCGGCCGCGTTGCGCGCCGCGTCCTGCCCGTCGTCCTCGACGATCAGCTTGAGCTTGCGCCCGCAGATGCCGCCCGCCGCGTTGACCGCCGCGAACAGCGCCTGCACGGCCGCCGGGCCGTGCTCGAAGCTGTTGGTGATCACGCCGCTCAGGCCGCTCACGTTGCCCACGGTGATCTCGGTGGGCGTGATTCCGACGTCGGACGCGGTGTTGCCGTTGGAGCCGGGGCAGGCGGCGGCTTCGGCCTTGGGCGAGTAGTCGAACGCCTTGGCGTCAGCCACCTGGGGCTGGGCCCCGCCCCCGCCGGACTTGGTGCCCGTGTTGTTGTTGGTGCCGCCACCCGTGTTCGTGCCGGACGCGGTCGCCCCGCCGGTCTCGGTGCCCGACCCGGTGCTGCTGTCGCCGCCGGCCACGGTGTTCGAGGTGTCGCCGCCGCTGCTCGACTTCTGGCCCGCCTGCACGTCGCCGCCCAGGTACGGCGCCGTCCTGGCCCCGCACGCGTCGGCGATGAACAAGGCCGCGACGGCCAATGCCAGCCAGGCCAGGCGTCGGCGCCTCCGGGCCCCCCAGCCCCTGGTCGGTCCAGCCATCAGCGGTTGTCCCCCTTCGCGCTCTGCGTAGTCTGCCCGGTCCGCCGGATGAGAGCTTGTCGCAGGCCCCATCGCACCGGGGTGTCGCCCCCATGTGCCTCGGGGGCGGCCAGCTCGGCGAGGTCCGCTGCCAGCTGGTCGAGGTCCTCTTGGGAACAATTCGCCGTGATGGCGGGATCGTCCCGCCAGGTGCGGAAGTTCATCCCGTACATCCGGGCCGCCAGGGCCACCGGGACGAGGTGCTCGATCAGGGTGGTGGCCTCCCGCTGCCAGCCGTCGCCGTCGGGCATGGCGTCGATGACGGGCCCGGCGTACATCAGGGCGCCCCGGGACGCGACCAAGGCCACGACGAGCTCCTCGTAGCGGGCGAGCACGGGGTGGGGCGTGTCGATGAACTCGACCTCGTCGACGGCCAGGACCCCGCCCGGGCGCACCTGCGTCATCCAGCGGTCGACGATCGCAGCCGGCTCGGGCAGGTGGGCGAGCAGCAGCCGGCAGTACACGAGGTCGGCGGGTCCGACGGGGAAGGGGACCGATGTGACGTCGTGCTCGACGAACTCGATGCCGTCGCCGCCCGACAGGCGCGTCGCTTCGGCGAGGAAGGAGGCCGACGCGTCGATGCCGACGGTGCGCGCCGCGCCCGTGAGCTCGGCTACCAGCCGGGTGGTACGGCCGGGCCCGCAGCCGAGGTCGACGGCCAGGCTGGGGGACTCGGTGAGGGCGGCGCCGGCCTCGCCGAGGAAGCGGCGGGACGGCGCATCGAACACCTCAGCGACGAGTGCGAGCCGTTCCGCGGCGAGATCGCTGTCGCCGAACGTGTAGCTCCCCCGCTGCATCTAACGATCATGTCACCAACAGCGTGAGCGAGGTGGGTAGGAATAGCGTCAGGGAAGGAGGCCTTCTACTTGCCATGAGTGTGAAGCGGCTCAACCATGCGGTGCTGTACGTCCGGGACGTCGACCGGAGCGTGAAGTTCTACGAGGACGCCCTCGGTTTCAAGGTGGTCTCGTCGTTCCCGGGGGCGGCCTTCTTGCAGGTGCCCGAGTCCAAGAACGACCACGACCTCGGGCTGTTCGAGGTGGGCGCCGGCGCCGCCGACAACCAGGCCGGCAAAGGCACCGTCGGGCTGTACCACCTGGCGTGGGAGGTCGAGACGCTCGGCGAGCTCGAGCAGGTGGCCCAACGGCTGACGTCGATGGGCGCGCTGGTCGGCGCATCCGACCACGGCACCACCAAGGCGCTGTACGCGCACGACCCCGACGGCATCGAGTTCGAGGTGAGCTGGCTGGTCCCCGCCGACCGCATCGACGCCGCCACCCTCGAAGCGCGCGCCACGACCAAGCGCCTCGACCTCAGCGCGGAGATGGCGCGCTACGGCCGCGACACCCCCGGCCTCCGCACCGTCGCCTACGCCTAACGCGCGCCCTCGACGCCGCGGCCGCGTTCGCCGGCCTCGAGGAGGCGGGCGATCTCGTCGACCTCTTTGCGCACGGAGTCGCTGAACCACTTCCCCGCGGCCAGGTCGTAGAGCTTGCCGAAGACGCCGTGGCCGAAGTCCATCTCCTCGACGTGGTGGATGCGCGTGCCGCCGTCGACCTCGTCGATCTCGAACCACGCGTGGAGACGCGCCGGCACGCCGTGCTCGAGGGTGACGTCGATCTTGTTCGGCGGCTCCCACCGATACCGCGTGATCACCGAACCCTTGAAGCGGCCCATGAACTTGCCGTCCTCGCGGGCGAGCATGCCGTCGGGTGTGTCGGCCAGCTTGGTGACCCAGATCATCTTCGTGTCGGCCTTGGTGTACTGAGCCGGATCGAGCACGAAGTCGAATGCCTCCTGCGGTGTCACGCCCCGGGCCACGGCCGTGCCTTCCCCTCTGATCATCGAACGGAACGTAGCGCTCGCAGGCAGGGACGGCCGGACCGCATGACGAATTCCTGAAAATGCTTCGAATGACGGGCTCGCGACGCGCGGCCGTGGTGGGAATGGTGGCGGCGTTGCTCCTCACGGTGGGCGCAGGTGCGGCCTTCGCCGTCACGGACGGGAACTACCAGTCCAGCAAGCAGCATTGCGAAGGCAACGCCGACAACTCCGACGCCCCCAAGCGCGTCGACCCCGGGTGCAAGAGCCTCATCATCAGTCTCGCCGACGGGAACCAGCACGACTTCACGTGGTTCGGGCTCCAGCAGACGGCGGACGGCGAGAGCCCGGACCCGATGTCGCTGCGCGACTTCAAGATCACCAACCCGCGCGACATCGGCAGTGGGCTGCGCCT
>JAFATL010000597.1 GCA_019243975.1 Actinomycetota bacterium
GCAGCGGCTGCAAGGGCGCGGCGATCCGTGGGAGGGCATGAACGACGCGCCACAGTCGCTCGCACCGTTCCTCGAGATGCACGACAAGGACCGCGCCAGCGGTCTCATGGACGCGCCGTGGCCGCCCGTCTACCCGAAGCAACCCGACGAACCGCCCCGCGTCGCCCCCAGCCGCGCCAAGAAGACCTAACCCTCTCGTTCTGGCACCAGATTCGGGCCCTATAGCCCCCGAATCTGGTGCCAGAAAGATCAGAGGTGCGCCTCGACGGCGGCAACTTTCGAGTGGAGGCCGTCGGTCACGCCGGCCCGGTGGTCGATCTTCACCACCACGCTGACGCGCGGCGCCGCCTCAGCCACCTTCATCACGCAGGCCTTCACGAGCGCCATCACCTCGTCCCACTCGCCCTCGACGTTGGTGAACATGGCGTTGGTCTCGTTGGGCAATCCGCTGTCGCGCACGAGTCGCACGGCGTCGGCGACGTGCTCGCTGACGGACTCGCCCACGCCGAGCGGGGTGATGGAGAAGGCGGCGATCATGCCGACAGCGTCCCACCCGCAACCTCTTGACGGGTCGTCAGATCGGGCTTAGCGTGCGTTCCACATCGTGATCTGCTGTTCGTAATACCGAACGGCACCGAGAGGAGCCCGGCCCATGAAGCTCGACCTGCTCTACGAAGTCGACGTGCCCAAGCCGTGGGGCAAGCCCCACCCGTACGGGCAGCGGGAGGCCGAGCAGACCGCCTACGCGGAGGCCATCGAGCAGATCAAGCTGGCCGACAAGCTCGGGTTCCACACGACCTGGCACGTCGAGCACCACTTCCGCGAGGGCCGCTCGCACTCCCCCGCCCCCGAGGTGCTGATCGGCGCGCTGAGCCAGTGCACCGAGAACCTGCGCCTGGGCTTCGGCGTCACCCTGATGCCGCACGCCTTCACGCCGCCGATGCGCGTGGCCGAGAAGGTGGCCACCGCCGACATCCTCAGCGGCGGTCGCGTCGAGTGGGGCACGGGCCGCTCCACGCCGATGGAGCAGATCGCGTTCGGCGTCGACCGCGAGGCCAGCCGTGAGCAGTGGCAAGAAGCGATCGAGGCCGTGGTGGGCATGTGGGAGTCGGAGTACTTCGAGTTCCACGGCAAGTACCTCGACTTCCCGCGCCGCATGGTCACGCCCAAGCCGGTGCAGGACCCGCACCCGCCGGCGTGGATGGCCGCCACCTCCGACGGCAGTGCGGCGGTCGCCGGCAGCCTCGGGCTCGGCCTTCTCTCGTTCTCGATCATGCAGCCCATCCAGAAGATGGCCAAGCAGATCCAGCAGTACCGCGAGGCCGCCCGCAACCCGAACCCGATCACGCGTGTCACCACCAACAAGGTGGCGGCCTACACGCTCGTGCACTGCGCGGACTCGATGGAGCAGTGCGAGAAGAACGGCATCTGGGACTCGGTGTGGTGGTGGTACAAGAACCTGGCCGAGTTCACGCTGGAGTGGGAGTTCCCGCACTTCTCGCAGGAGGAGAAGGACGCCATCTTCCCGCTGCTGAAGATGCAGGAGTCCGGCAAGTTCGACCCCAAGATCTTCAGCGACGGCGACATGATCATCGTGGGCGACCCCGACCAGTGCCTCGAGAAGATGGTGAAGTACCACGAGCTCGGCGTCGACCAGCTCATCTGCTACGTGCAGTTCGGCTACCTGCCCCACGAGTCGGTGATGCGCACCATCGAACTGTGCGGCACCAAGCTCATCCCCGAGCTCGAGAAGCTCGAGATCCAGACCAGTGCGTCGATGGTCGACAGCAACGGCAACATGCTCGACCCCGAGGCGCTGGCCAAGGTCATCGATTGACCCGCACCGACGACACCGAGGTCCCCGACTACCCGGGCAAGCTCCGGCTCGACGGGAAGAACTTCGTCGTCATCGGCGCCGGCCAGGGCATCGGTCGCCAGGCCACCCACGCGCTCGCCTCCGTCGGGGCCAAGACGATGTGCGTCGACCTCGACGCCGATCTCGCGGCCGAGATCGCCAAGGAGGTCGACGGCATCGCCTGGTCGGGTGACGCCACGAAGCGGGCCGACGCCGAGCGCCTGTTCACCGATGCCGAGGCCGAACTGGGTCGCATCGACGGTGTCATCGACATCATCGGCATGGCGCGGTACACGCCGCTGCTCGACATCGACGACGAGCTGTGGGAGTGGGAGCACGACATCGTCCTGCGCCACGCCTTCCACGCCATGCAGTACGGCGGCCGCGCCATGAGCAAGACGGGCGGCGGTGCAATGGTGTTCGTCGCCTCCGTATCCGGCCGCACGTCGGCGCCCCTGCACTCGGCCTACGGCGCGTTCAAAGCGGCACTCATCGGGCTCATCCAGTCGGCGGCGGTCGAGCTCGGACCGAAGGGCATCCGCGTCAACGGTGTCGCGCCGGGCATGGTGTGGACGCCGCGCGTGTCCGCGTACGTCGACGACGAAGGCAAGAAGAAGAACGAGCTCAACACGCCGCTGCGCCGGGTGGCCCTGCCCGCAGACATCGCCGCCGCCATCCTCTTCCTTGCGTCGGACCTGGCCGGCTACGTCAGCGGGCAGACGCTGATCGTCGACGGCGGCGTCA
>JAFATL010000073.1 GCA_019243975.1 Actinomycetota bacterium
CTCCCGCGGTGCGCCGGCGCATCGGGCGTACGGCCACGATTCGGTGTCCGAACGGATGCCGACCGGCCCCGACTTCTCGCCCTTCGTTGGTGGCAACGTCGACTTTCGTCGGTGTCGCACGGCCGCCGACCGCCGTAGCCTTGGTCCATGCCCTGGCTCCGTAGGTGGTGGGCGCTGACCGCACCATCGGCATTACCGGAACCCAGCGACTATCCCGGCGCCGGGCAGCCCAGGACCGCCCGTGACTGGACGGTCGACGCCGGTGCGTTCGTGATCGCCCTCGCCCTCGGCACCCTGATCCTGCGCGTGACGATCGACAACACCGCCTATCGGATGACATCGGGACACGTGGCCATCGATGTCGCCTGCGGAACCCTGTCCTGCGTCGCTCTGTGGTGGCGGCGGCGCTGGCCGTTCGGGGTGGCGCTCGCGTGCGTCCTGTTGGGCGCGTTCACGACGTTGGGCACTGTCGCCGGCCTGCTCGCACTCTCCTCGCTCGCTGTCCACCGCCATGTCCGGCCTGCCCTGCTCGCTGCCGCGCTGTACGTCCCGGCGGCAGTGGTGTGCTCGATCTGGCTCGGGCGCACCAATACCTGGTCGGTGATACTTCCGTCCGCGGCCCTGGCGGCCGCCGCAACCGCATGGGGCATGTTCATCCGCGCCCGACGCCAGCTGCTCTCGACCTTGCGCGACCGCGCCGAACGGGCCGAAGCCGATCAGCTCGTCCGCGCTGAGAGCGCGCGCCTGGCTGAGCGGACCCGTATCGCGCGGGAGATGCACGACGTGCTCGCGCACCGCGTCTCCCTGATCGCACTGCATGCCGGTGCCCTCGAGGTCGCACGTGATCTGCCCCCCGCCCAGGTGCGGGAGAGCGCAGCGCTGTTGAGGGAGACGGCCCACGAGGCACTGGAGGAACTGCGGAACGTGATCGGTGTGCTGCGGGCGGAGCCGGGCCACGAGCACGAGTCGATGGCGCCCCAACCGACGTTGGCCGATATTCCGCGCCTGGTGGAAGAGACTCGCCGTGCCGGCGCGAAGGTCGACTTGGAGATGCAGGTCGACGATGCGGCCTCCGCGCCCGGTCCGTTGGGTCGCGACGCCTATCGCATCGTGCAGGAGGCCCTCACCAATGTCGGCAAGCACGCGCGCGGCACCCACGCCCGGGTGCGTGTCGCGGGAGCGCCGAACCGCGGACTGCACGTCAGCGTTCGGAACCCGACGGCACTGGGCGCCCACACCCGTCCCGCGGTGCCCGGCTCCCGGGCCGGCCTCCTCGGTTTGCAGGAGCGCGTGACCTTGGCCAATGGCGTCCTGGTGCATGGACCGGACGCATCCGGTGACTTCGTCGTCGAGGCCGAACTGCCGTGGTGAAGGTCAGGGTGCTGCTGGTGGACGACGACGCGCTGGTGCGCGCCGGTCTCCGGATGATCCTGTCGTCCTCGGAGGAGCTGGAGGTGGTGGGCGAGGCCTCGGACGGGGCCGACGCTGTTGCGGCCGTGCAGGCGCATCGACCCGATGTCGTCCTGATGGACATCAGGATGCCGGGGATCGACGGCATCGCCGCCACGTCAGCGCTCCGCCAGTTGGCGACACCGCCGCACGTGATCGTCCTGACCACGTTCCAGGCCGACGAGCAGGTGATGAGCGCGCTCCGGGCCGGCGCCGACGGTTTCTTGCTGAAGGACACCGCGCCCACGGAGATCGTCAACGCCGTTCGCCTCGTGGCTGCGGGCGAGGCGACGCTCTCGCCGTCGGTGACCCGCACGCTCCTCTCTCATCTGGGCGACGACGGCGTTGCGGATCGGCGCCGCTCCGCGGCCCAGCGCCTGACGTCACTCACCGACCGAGAGCGTGAGGTGGCGACGGCGGTGGGGTCCGGCGCCTCCAACGCCGAGGTCGCCGCATCGCTGTTCATGAGCGAGGCAACCGTCAAAGCGCACGTCTCGCGTCTGCTCACGAAGCTCGGACTCACGAACCGGGTGCAGATCGCAATCCTCGTGCACGACGCGCAGCTGTGACCTCGCTTCGCGACGTCTCCGCCGGTCAGCGGCCTAGTGATCGCAGCCCCAACGGGATTCGAACCCGTGTCGCCACCTTGAGAGGGTGGTGTCCTAGGCCTCTAGACGATGGGGCCAGAGAGCGGGCCACTTTAGCCGACGGCGGATAACGCGATCGGAGGCGCCACTGCTGGGTATGAGGCGCCCATGCGTGGTGGATTCCGAGTACGGCCGTTGGGCGGGGGCGCCGGGTGCCTCGGCATGATCTTGTTCTCGATCGTGGCGTCAGTGCTGCTGACTGTGTGCGTGAACGTCATCGCCCGCCACTGACGACCGCCCGCGGATCCCTCGAGGTTCGCTTCCGTCCGCGAGGGGGATAGGCAACGCGTGGCTCGGATCAAGTACTACCTCGTCCTCGTACTCCTGGCGTTGGTGATGCTCACCTGCCTCGTGGCCCTGTCTTCCTACGGCTTCTCGCCGGTCGGGTTCCTGGCCGGCGCCGGGGCGTTGGTGTGCGTCGCCGTGTTCTTGTCGTACGGCCGGACCATGAACAGCGAGCGCCACCCGATCAACCGGTAGCGGTCGACGCCGCTTGCAGCTCGCCCGGGATCTCGGCGAGCAGCTCGCGGGCGAGGAAACCCACCTCGGCGACGCGCGCCGCGAGACGGCGGCCCGCCTGCGCGTGCACGTGCACGCCCCACAGCGCGGCCGTCAACCCGTCGGCGCCCCGCGCCGCCAGACCAGCGATGACGCCGGCGGCCACGTCACCGGAGCCCGACGTGGCCAAGCCGACACCGCCACCCGGATGGCGGAACGGACCATGCGCCGGTCCTGCCAGCCACGTGACGTCGCCGCGACACGCGAGCGTCGCACCCAGCCGCCGCGCCTCCGGCGCGATCCGCGCCGCGGGCTCGCCAAAGCCGAGGTCGGTCCATTCGCCGTCGTTGGGGATGGCCACCGCCCGGCCGCCCAGCCGGCGGATGGCGTCCTCGTGGTCGGGGATCGCCTGCGTGGCGATGGCATCGATCACGACGAGGGCGTCATCGCCCACCAACTTGAGCACGTGGGCAAGGATCTCGGCGGTGCTGTCGCGGTCGAGCGCGCCGGTGCCGACGAGGACGGCGTCGGCCTCGGCGATGTGACGTTCGACCTCGCCCACATGGCCGGCGTCGATCGCTCCGTCGTCGGTCTCAGGCAACCCGACCACCAACGCCTCGGGCACGGCAGTCATCAGCGGCGGGGCCACCGTCGCCGTGGTCACCACTTGCACTTTCCCCGCGCCGGCGCGCAACGCTCCGGTCGCCGCCAGCAGGACGGCGCCGCCAGTCACGCGCGAGCCACCGACGACGAGAACCTGTCCCCGACCGCGCTTGCCGTCGCCGTCGTCGTGCTTCGGCAACGGCCACTTCCGCAGCAGCGCGGCCGTGACCTCGGAGCCGTCAGCGGGGGGCGACGGGGGCATCGGGTTCGGCGGTGATGAGCCGGGGCGCCGGGAGGTGGTCGACGCAGTTGTACAGGACGCGCCGCATGGCGCCGTGGGGGCCGCTCGAGTCGTCCAGCTCGTAGACCGTGACCGAGCAGTTGGCCACCTCGGCCTCGCGGTCGATGGCGAGGATCTCCTGCTCCGTGAGCTCCTCCAACAGGTAACGGAACACCAGGATCACGACCTGGTGCGAGATCACCATGACCGACTCCCCCGCGTACTCGCGGCCGAGGGTGTCGATGAAGCTGCGCAGGCGCAGGGCGACGTCGCACCAGCTCTCGCCCCCGGGAGGCCGGTGGTAGAACTTGCCCAGCAGCGACCGGGCGGCTGCCTGCTCGGGGAAGCGGGCCTCGATGCCCCGCCTCGTCAGCCGGTCGAGGATGCCGAACTCGCGCTCGCGCAGGCGTTCGTCGACGCGCACGCGCAGGTCGTCGCAGCCGGCCGCGTCGAGCGCGATACGCGCCGTGTCCTGGGCCCGGACATACGGCGAGCTGATGCTGTGCTGCGGCCGCATCTTCTCGTCGGCGTCCCGAAGCCACCGCCCGACCGCGGCGGCCTGCTCCCGACCCCGGTCGGACAGAGCGACGTCCATGTCGCGCTGCGCCACGTCGATGAGGTCCAGCCCACCGGCTTCGGCGGCATCGCGCGCCACATTGCCGGCACTCTCACCGTGCCGGACGAGGACTAGATGCGAGGGCCACGCCAGATCAGTTCGGATGGCCAGGCTGATACCCACCGGCGGAGGGAATCAGTCGAACGGTGGGACCCCCTGGGTCAGTGGATCACCGTGAACGTCGCCCGCAGCCGCACCCGCTGGGCGGGCAGGTGGTTCAGCGGAATCACGTACGGACGCAGGAGGTCGTCGAGGTCGACGGGGGCCTCGTAGTGCAGGTGCCTGCGGATCCATTCCATCGGTCCCTCCAGCCGCGAAACGGGTGTTGCCCCTCTCATCGGCGCCGGCTGGCGATGTCTGAGGGATCT
>JAFATL010000103.1 GCA_019243975.1 Actinomycetota bacterium
CCGGCAAGGACGCGCTGCACCTGGGCACGCCGCCGTTCGACCCGCAGATGGGCGAGCACTTCTGGCAGTCGTTCGCCACCGCCGCCGGCATCACGCTGCACATCCGCATGCGCAGCGGCAAGAACACCCACCACATCCTCGAGGCCACGTTCAAGGGCGTGGCCCGCTGCTTGCGCGACGCCGTGCGCATCGAGGGCACGAGCGTGCCGTCGACGAAGGGGCAGCTGTAACCGTGAGCACCAAGATCGCCGTGCTCGACTACGGCATCGGCAACCTGCGCTCGGCCGAGAAGGCGCTGCAGAAGGTGGGCGCCGACGCCAAGCTCGTCGCCGACCCGAAGGAGGCCAGCGCGGCCGACGCTCTCGTGCTCCCCGGTGTCGGCGCGTTCGGGCGATGCATGGAGGCGCTGCGCGAGTCCGGTCTCGACGAGGTGGCCATCGACGGCATCCGCGCCGGCAAGCCGTTCCTCGGGATCTGCATCGGCATGCAGATGCTCTACGAGGGCTCCGAGGAGGACGCCGAGGTGGCGGGCCTGGGCGTGCTGCCGGGCGCCGTGCGTCGCCTGCCCGAGGGCGTGAAGCACCCGCAGATGCAGTGGAACGTGCTGCAGCCGCTCAAGCCCGAGAGCCCGGTGCTGGCGGGCCTCACCGCACCGGCGTGGGCCTACTTCGTGCACTCCTACGCGCCCGACGCGTCCGACGACGTGGTCGCGACCTGCGACTACGGCGGCTCGGTCGTCGCCGCCGTCGAGCGGGGACGGCTGTGGGCCACCCAGTTCCACCCCGAGAAGTCGGGCGCGGTCGGGCTGCGCTTGCTCACCAACTTCGTCGCCGCGGCCGCCTGAGCTCGTCGCCCATGGACCTCTACCCCTCCATCGACATCCGCGCCGGCAAGGTCGTGCGCCTGTACCAGGGCGACTACGACCAGGAGACCGTTTATGGCGACGACCCCATCGCGGTGGCGAAGTCGTATGAAGCGGCCGGCGCGCCGTGGGTGCACGTGGTCGACCTCGATGCCGCGCGCGGCGACGGGTCCAATCGCGACCTCGTCGTGGCGGTCGCGGGCGCGGTGGGCACGCCAGTGCAGGTCGGGGGCGGTCAGCGGGATGGGTCACTGCTCGATGCCGGCGTCCGGCGTGTCGTGATGGGCAGCGTCGCGGTGAGCGATCCTGAGTTGGTCGAGCGGCTCGCTCGCGAGTACCCCGGTCGCGTTGCCATCGGGATGGACCATCGCGATGGCGAGATCATGGTCCGAGGGTGGGAGCAGGGGAGCGGCGTCACCCTCGACGACTTGGTGCAGCGGTACGCGGCGGCGGGCGCGGCCGCCTTCGTCGTGACGAACATCGCCGGCGACGGCACGCTGCAGGGTCCCGACACGGCGGGCCTCGCGAAGCTCGTGGCCGCGACCGACGTGCCGGTGGTCGCCAGCGGAGGCGTCGGCACGTTGGACGACCTGCGCGCGTTGGCGGCCATCCCCGGGCTGGCGGGCGCCATCGTCGGGAAGGCCCTGTACGAGGGCCGCTTCACGGTGGAGGAGGCGGTGGCCGCATGCGCAGCGTGAGGGTCATCCCCTGCCTCGACGTCGACGAGGGCCGCGTGGTCAAAGGCATCAACTTCGTCGACCTGGTCGACGCCGGTGACCCGGCCGAGCTGGCTGCCCGTTACGACGCCGAGGGCGCCGACGAAGTGGTGTTCCTCGACATCACCGCGTCGTCGGGCAACCGCGACACGATCATCGACGTCGTCATGCGGGCGGCCGAGCAGGTGTTCATCCCGCTGACGGTGGGCGGTGGCATCCGCGTCGTCGACGACGCCCGCCGGTTGCTGCGCGCGGGCGCCGACAAGGTGAGCGTCAACACGTCGGCGGTGTCGCGGCCCGAGCTGGTGGCGGAGCTGTCGAAGGAGTTCGGCGCCCAGTGCGTCGTCGTGGCCATCGACGCCCGCAAGTCGCCCGGTGGCTACGAGGTGTACACCCACGGCGGCCGCAAGCCGACGGGCCTCGACGCCGTGTCGTGGGCGGCCGAGGCCGAGCGCCTGGGCGCGGGCGAGATCCTGCTCACCTCGATGGACCGCGACGGCACCAAGGACGGGTTCGAGCTCGAGCTCACCCGCCAGGTGGTGGAGGCCACCGGTGTGCCCGTGATCGCCAGCGGGGGTGTCGGCAATCTCGACCATCTGGTCGAGGGCGCACGCGACGGCGGCGCCGACGCCGTGCTGGCGGCCTCGATCTTCCATTTCGGCGAGTACACCGTGGCCGAGGCCAAGGCCGCCATGGCGTCGGCCGGGCTCACCGTCCGCCCCGCGCAATAACGTCTCACCGGAATCGGTCGAGACGAAGGGGGTCCGGCGTGCCGGAGCTGAAGGTGGAAGTGGCGCCCGAAGAGGCGGGGTTCGACGGCGAGCGGCTGGCGCGCATCGACACGCACTTTCGGAAGTACGTCGACGACGGGCGCCTGCCTGGCTGGCTGTGCCTGGTGGCGCGGGACGGCCGCATCGCCCACCTGTCGACGTACGGACACCGCGACGTCGAGGCGTCCCTGCCGATCGAGCTCGACACGGTCTTCCGCATCTACTCGATGACGAAGCCGATCACCTCGGTGGCGGCGATGATGCTGTACGAGGAGGGCGCCTTCGAGCTGAAGGATCCCGTCGCCAACTTCATCCCGTCATTCGCGGATGCGCGCGTCTACAAGAGCGGCAACCACATCAACCCGGTGACCGAGCCGGCGACGGAGCCGGTGCGCGTGTGGCACCTGCTCACCCACACCGCCGGGCTGACCTACGGCTTCCACTACGCCCACCCGGTCGATGCCATGTACCGGGCCGCCGGATTCGAGTGGGGCCAGCCCCCCGACGCCGACCTGGCCGAGTGCTGTGACCGCTGGGCGCGCATCCCCTTGCTGTTCCAGCCCGGCACCGAGTGGAACTACGGCGTCAACACCGACGTGCTCGGACGGCTGGTCGAGGTGTGCAGCGGCCAGACGCTCGACCAGTTCTTCCAGGAGCGCATCTTCGAGCCCCTCGGCATGACCGACAGCGCCTTCGCCGTCGACGAATCGCGCCTGGATCGTCTCGCCGCGCTCTACACCGCCAACCCCAAGGACGGGAAGGCGATGCGCCTCGACGCCATGGGCGACGCGGCCAAGACGATGCCCAAGGCACTCTCTGGCGGCGGCGGCCTGGTGTCGACGGCCGCCGACTACCACCGGTTCACCCAGATGCTGCTCAACAACGGTGAGCTCGACGGCGTGCGCCTGCTCGGCTCGCGCACCGTCGACTACATGACGGCCAACCACCTGCCGGGCGGCGTCGACCTGGAGGCCATCGGGCGACCGTTGTTCTCGGAGACGACGTTCGACGGCGTCGGCTTCGGTCTCGGGTTCTCGGTGCTCGAGAACCCTGTCGCCAACAAAGTGCTCTCCAGCGGCGCCGAGTTCGCGTGGGGCGGCGCCGCCAGCACCGCATTCTGGGTCGATCCCGTCGAGGAGATCACCGTGCTGTTCCTCACCCAACTCCTGCCGTCGAGCACGCATCCGATCCGCACGCAGCTCAAGCAGCTCGTGTACCAGGCCCTCGTCGACTGATGCCGTTCAAGGGCTGGCCGGCCGAGGCCCTCGAGTTCTTCGAGGGTCTGGAAGCCGACAACTCGAAGACCTACTGGCAGGCCAACAAGCAGGTCTACGAGGAGAAGGTGAAGGCACCGCTGGAGGCGCTGCTCGCCGAGCTCAAGCCCAAGTTCGGTGAGGGCAAGATCTTCCGCCCGTACCGCGACGTGCGGTTCAGCGCCAACAAGGAGCCGTACAAGACGAACATCGCGGCGACATTGTCGGCCGGCGGGTACGTCTCGTTCTCGGCCGAGGGCTTGGGCGCGGGCAGCGGCTACTACATGATGGCGGCCGACCAGCTCGAGCGGTTCCGCCAGGCCATCGACGACGACAAGCTGGGCAAGGCGCTCGAGACCAAGGTGGCGACAGCGCGCAAGGCGGGCTACGAGGTCACGGCCCACGACGCACTGAAGACGGCGCCCAAGGGCTACCCGAAGGACCACCCCCGCATCGAGCTGCTGCGCATGAAGGGGCTCATCCTCTGGAAGCAGTGGCCCGTCGCCGCGTGGCTCGGCACTGCCCAGGCCAAGAAGCGGGTCATCGACCTGTTCGCGGCGGCCAAGCCCCTCAATCAGTGGATGGACGCCAATGTCGGGCCCAGCACCCTGCCCGGCTGGGGCGAGCGCTAGTGGCGACGCTCGCGGTCGACGGTGACGAGCTGCATCTGCAGCTGAGCACGTGGGAGAAGATCGGCGCGTTCCACTCCGACATCCGTGTGCCGACGGACAGCGTCGCTGCAGTCGACGTCGCGACCGTCCCACGGTCCACGGTTCGCGGCATGCGGTCGCCGGGAACGGGCTTGCCCGGCGTCGTCGCGTTGGGCACGTGGCGATACCGCGGTGGGCCCGATTTCATCGCCGTGTATCGGAACCGCCCGTCGGTCGTGGTGACGCTGCGCAACCAGCCCTTTACGCGGCTCATCGTCTCGGTTGACGATCCGGACGCGGTGGCGGCTGAGATCAGGCGCGCTATCCCATCCGCCGCCGCTTAGCCCTCGTCGCGCAGCTGCTCGAGTAATCCCAGGACGAGTGGGGGGACGCGCTCGACGCGTCCGACGAAGAAGTGATCCGAGCCCGCCACCACCTCCATGCGCGTGTTGACCCAGTCGGCAATGACCTCTGCCGCCGAGTCGGGCGGGCGGTACTGGTCGTTCTGGGGGACGATGAGCAGCTTGGGCCGCGGGTCGTGCGCCGCGACCATGTCGTCGAGCTTGAGCACGCGCAGCGGTGCCGCGATGGCCGCCCACCCGCTCACGCGTTGGTCGCCCACCGCCAACGACGTGTCGGCCCCGAACGACCAGCCCGCGAGCACGAGGGGCAGGCCCTCGGCGATCTCGCTGAGGGTGTCGATGGCGGCGATCACGTCGAGCTGCTCGCCCCGTCCCTCGTCGTACGTGCCTTCCGACCCCTCCACGCCGCGGAAGTTGAACCGCAACGCGGCAACCCCGGCGGCGGGCAGTGCCTCGATCAGGGCGCCGGGCACGATCGAGCGCATGTTGCCGCCGAACTGCGGGTGGGGGTGGGCGAGCACGGCCGCCGCCCACGTGTCGTCGGGCACGCACAGCTCGGCTTCGAGGGTGAGGCCGTCGGACGTCTTGAGGGATACCGGTTCGATGGGCATCGGCGGAGACGGTACCGTCGAGCCGTGCCTCCCACCCCCGGAGCGGACGATTCCAAGCAGGCCATCACCATGCTGGCCGACCGCGTGCTCGTCCAGATCCCCCAAGCGGAGGGCGAGCGCCGCTCCCGCTCCGGCATCCTGATCCCCGCCACCGCGCAGGTGTCGAAGCGGCTGGTGTGGGCCGAGGTGGTGGCCGTGGGGCCGCACGTGCGCAACATCAAGACGTCCGACCAGGTGCTGTTCAGCCCCGAAGACCGCTACGAGGTCGAGGTGCAGGGCGAGGACTACCTGATCTTGCGCGAGCGCGACATCCATGCGGTGGCGGCCGAGCGCAACGACGGCAGCACGGGCCTGTACCTGTAGCTCTCAGTTGGAAGCGGAGTTGGAGAGATGGACATCAGCACCCTCAAGTTCGACGACAACGGCCTGATCCCGGCCATCGCGCAGGACCTCGAAGGTCGCGTGCTGATGATGGCGTGGATGACCGAGGCGACGTTGCGCCAGACCCTCGACACGGGCCGCATGACGTACTGGAGCCGGTCGCGCCAAGAGGTGTGGGTCAAGGGCGACACGTCGGGCGACCACCAGATCGTCAAGGCCGGCTACTACGACTGCGACGGTGACGCGCTGCTGTTCGTTGTCGACCAGCAGGGCAAGGGTGCGTGCCACACCGGCGAGTACTCATGCTTCTACCGCCGGCTGGACGAGCCGGATGCTCAGGCCCAGTAGGGACGAGTTCGTCAAGCTGGCCCGGGACCACACCGTGGTCCCGGTGTGGCGGGAGGTGCTCGCCGACCAGGCCACGCCGGTCGCCGGCTTCGCCCGCGTCGTGGGTGACAAGCCGGGCTTCCTCTTCGAGTCGGTCGAGGGGGCCGAACGGTGGAGTCGCTTCTCGTTCATGGGACGCGAGCCGCTGGCGACGATCGTGGCGCGCCGCGGTGAGTTGACAGTGACGGGGACGCTGCCTTCGTCGGTGCCCTTGGACAGCGGTGTGCTGGCGGCGTTGGAAGCGCTGCTCGAGGTGTACCGGTCGCCGTCGCTGCCTGACCTGCCGCCGCTGCACGGCGGGATCGTCGGCTACCTGGGTTACGAGATCGTGCGCGAGGTCGAGCACCTGCCCAACCCGCCGACGGACGACCAGGGGTACCCCGACGCCATCCTCTCCGTCATCGGCGACATGGCGGCCTACGACCACTGGCGCCAGCGGGTGACGCTCATCGCCAACGTCGTGGTCGACCACGAGATGTCGGAGGCCGAGCTGCACGAGGCCTACGACGCGGCGGCCGCACGCGTCGACCGGCTGGCCGGCGACGGCGCCAACCCGCTGTCGGAGCCGGTGGTCGAGCCCCCCGAAGAACGGGAGCCCTTGGCCGAGGTGCAGCGCGTGGTGTCGGCCGAGCAGTACGGCGCCGCCGTCGAGGTGGCCAAGGAGCACATCCTCGCCGGCGACATCTTCCAGGTCGTGCTGTCGCAGCGGTTCGACCTCGACCTCGACGCCGACCCGTTCGACTTCTACCGGGCCCTGCGCCAAGTGAACCCCAGCCCGTACATGTACTTCCTGCGCAATCCCGAGGTGACCGTGGTGGGGTCGTCGCCCGAGCCGATGGTGCGGCTGATCGACGGGCGGGTGATCTCGCGTCCTATCGCGGGGACGCGTCGGCGGGGGCGCACGGAGGAAGACGACGTGCGCATGGCGGGCGAGCTCACCGAGCACCCGAAGGAGATCGCCGAGCACATCATGCTGGTCGACTTGGCCCGCAACGACGTGGGTCGCGTGGTGGAGTTCGGGACCGAGCACGTCGACGAGCTGATGACGCTCGAGCGGTTCAGCCACGTGATGCACCTCACTTCGCAGGTGTCGGGATCACTGGCTGCCGGCAACGGGCCCATCGACGTGCTGCGGGCCACGCTGCCGGCGGGCACGGTGTCGGGCGCGCCCAAGGTCCGCGCCATGGAGATCATCGACGAGCTGGAGCCGACGCGGCGCGGTCCCTACGCGGGCGTGGTGGGGTACTTCGACTTCTCCGGCAACCTCGACACCGCCATCGCCATTCGCACCATGTTCATCGGCCCGAATGGAAAGGCGTCGGTGCAGGCGGGCGCCGGCATCGTGTTCGACAGCGACCCTGAGCTCGAGGACCTCGAGTGCCGCAACAAGGCCGCCGCACTCCTGGCGGCTGTGCCGGCAGCCCGGCGAATGACGCGGGCGCGCTCAGGCGGTAACGGCTGAGCTTGCCCGCCGCGCCAGCGTGCGCAGCAGGGAGATGCCGAAGGCGATGCCGACCGGAAGGGCAACGAGGCCGCCGCTGAGGTACTGACCAGTGCCCGACGACGACTGCACCTTCCACTGATCGATCGCATAGAGGATCAGGAAGAGGCCGGCAGCCGTGAACACGGTGGCACCGATGGTGGCGACGAACCCGTCGGGCAGGACGGCCAGGTCGTGAGCTCGCCGGCGACGTCGTTGCCACAGGTAGCTCGCCAGCACGGTGAGACCGAGCAACCCTGCGGCAAGGCGGTACAGCACCACCTCGTCGAAGTGGTGCAGCGCGGCAGCACCCGAACACGTGTGGCCCTGCGGGTAGTACTCCAGGTAGTAGTCGCAGCGTGCGGGCG
>JAFATL010000118.1 GCA_019243975.1 Actinomycetota bacterium
GCCGACCAGGAGCGCGACGGCGTGGCCGCCGAGGTCATCTACCCGACCGTCGGCATGCAGCTCTGCAACCACACCGACTTCGACTACAAGAAGGCCTGCTTCGACGCCTACAACCGGTGGATGTCGGAGTACTGCTCCGCCCACCCCGACCGGCTGCTGGGCGCCGGCCAAACGGCCATGCGCTCACCCGAGGAGGGCATCGAAGACCTGCAGCGCATCCGCAACCTCGGCCTCCGCGGCGTGATGATGCCGGGTGTGCCGGCGGTCGAGGACTACGACTCGCCGGTCTACGACGACTTCTGGCGGGCCGCCATCGACCTGCAGCTGCCGCTGTCGTTCCACATCCTCACGACGCGCGCGGCGCACGTGCGGGGGAATCGGCTCAACGGGTTCCTCTCCGTCGTGCGCGGCTGCCAGGACATCATGGGCATGCTCGTCTTCGGCGGCGTGTTCGAGCGCCACCCCGACCTGCGCATCGTGTGCGTCGAGGCCGACGCCGGCTGGGTCCCGCACTTCATGTACCGCATGGACCACGGCTACAAGCGGCACCGCCACTGGCTGGCGCCGGGCCAGGAGCTGTCACGCCTGCCGTCGGAGTACTTCGCCGACTGCATCTACGTGACGTTCCAGGACGACTGGACCGCCTTCGCCAGCGCTGACCAGATGAACTGGCGCCGGCTCATGTGGGCCAACGACTTCCCCCACAGCGACTCCACGTGGCCGTGGTCGCAGGACATGCTGGCCGAGCACACGGCCCAGCTGCGTCCCGAGCAGCGCGAGGCGATCCTGTCGTCGAACGTCGCCGAGTTGTACGGCGTCGACCGCGGCCACCTGGCCGCGGTCGTCGCCAGTACGAACTAACTGCTAGCGCTTGCGCGCGGGGGCCTTCTTGGCGGGCGCCTTCTTGGCCGGGGCCTTCTTGGCCGTCGGAGCCTTGCGGGCGGGGGCTGCCTTCTTGGCGGGAGCCGCCTTCTTGGCCGGGGCGCGCTTGCCCGCGAGCACCGCGTCCTTGAACGCCTTGAGCGGGGTGATCCGCGCCTTCTTGGAGGCCTTGATGCGGATCGTCTCGCCAGTGGCGGGGTTGCGGCCCATGCGCGCGGCGCGCTCGACCTTGGCGAACTTGGCAAACCCGGTGATGGCAACGGTCTCGCCGCCGGACACGGTGGTCGTCACCACATCGGTGAAGCCCTTGATGACTGCGTCGACCTGCTTGCTGTCGACGCCCGTCTCAGCCGCTACGGCATTGACGAGCTCTCTACGGTTCACACTGCCTCCTTGTGTACAGCCCGGGTCGTACGACGACCGAACGCCGGGGTGTTTTAGCAGTTGAGAGACCCAGGTCGAAACCCAAACCCCTGAAAAATCAGCGTTTTCATTTGTATCCCGAAGTGGTCGGGACTCAACCCCAACGACGGTGCGACTCCGCCAGCTCCAAAAAACGCCGGTAAACGGCCACGATGTCGGGGGCCTCACGCAGATCGTTGTGGTACGTGCCGGGGAATTGCCGGTTGTCGGCGCCGCGCAACTGGGGGCTCTGGGCGTAGGAACCCGCGTAGGCCGGGTCGGCGGCACCGGTGCCGTCGTAGACCGTCAGCCACCGCGCCGGCCCGTATGTCTCGTCCCGCCCGTTGGGCCCGTTGAGGTCGGCCAGCCACTTGGTGCCGGCGGCGATCTCGTCGCACGACACGACATTCCCCTCGCTGCCCGGCGGGCAGAAGTCGGTGCCGTGGTTGCCGCCGGCGATGCCGACGAACGCCACCAGGTCCCGCCGCAGCTCGGGGTGCACCTTGAGCGTGCGCCGGGCCAGGGTCACACCCAGCGAATGGGTGACAAGTGAGAAACGACGGGAGCCGGTGTAGCGCTGCACGGCCCGAATGAAGTCGTAGAGGTCGGGGACGTTCACCTCGTTGTTGGTGATGCGGGTCTGGCCGTCCCAGCCCATGTCGAGGTGCTCCTGCTGGCGCTCGGGGTTCTGGCTCTTGACGGCGACGCCGTTGTTGCCGCCCAGGCCGTTGTACGACAGGGCGTAGAGCTCCTGCATCGTCCAGCCCGCGCTCAGGAAGTCGTCCCGGACGGGGTACCAGTCGGCCGCGTCGACGTTGTTGCCGTGCACGAAGATCACCGGCACGTGGCGACGGGGCGCGCTCGCTCGCACGCCACCGAAGCCGCCCAGGCGGAAGCCCCACTCGTGGTCGGTCAGCACCGGGAAGTCCTTGGCGAAGCGCAGCGCGGCCGGGCCCTGGGGCCGCATGTGCGCGGGCTCTGCGCGCGCGCCCGGCAACGACAGCGAGAGCAGGGCGACAGCACCGGCCCCCAAGGCGGCGGCCCAGCGGCCGCGCCAGCTCATCGCCGCACGTGGTCGGCGACGGTCTTGGCTCCGCGTTCTCCGAAGGCGATGGTGTAGTGGTTGGTGTCGTCGACGACTTCGTCTGCGAAGCGGGGTACCACCGCCCGCCACGGTTCGACCACCTCGTCCGGGTAGAGAGGCGGCACCTGGTTCAACAGCCCGCGCGTGGCGCGTAGCATCACGACGTCGCACTGCAGCGACGCCAGCGCATCGGGCACCAGCCCGGGATCGACCAGGTTCTCGGCCCCGTCGGCCCGCACCGCCGCCTCCGACACGCGCGACCGCAGCTCGGGCGCCTCCCCCGTGAGGTCGTAGCGCAGGTACGCCTCGATGTCGGCGCTCCAGTCCTCCTGCAGGGCGGGGTGCACGCGCCAGAAGTCAAGGTAGGCGTCGACCGACTCGAACGTCTGGCGCAGGCGC
>JAFATL010000123.1 GCA_019243975.1 Actinomycetota bacterium
CGCCTCGGCCGCGGCCGCGTCGCCATGGAGAACGGCATCGCCGGCGACGCTCGCATGGTGCTGGAGGGTGAGGTCGAGCCGTTGCTGCGCATCGCCACCGGTTCGGTCCTGAGTGAGCTGGGCAACATCCGCATCCGTCCGCACTGAGTGAGTTGACGCGGTGAACGAAGCCATCGGCGCGCTCAAGGAGATCTTCGGTGACGCGCGCGTCGACACCAACGTCGACCGCTACCTCAACGACATCACCGAAGCGCCCCGCGGCCAGGCCGACATCGTCGTGCAGCCCCGAACCGCCGACGAGGTGGTGGCGGCCATGGGCCTGGCCCACGCCCACGGTCTGCCCGTCACGCCCGTCGTCGCCGGCTACAACGTGGCCGGGCTCGCCATCCCCCGCAACGGCGGCATCGTGCTCGACCTCACGCTCATGGACCGCATCATCGAGGTCAACCACGACGCGATGTACGTCGTGGTCGAGCCGGGCGTGACCTTCGGCCAGCTCAAGGCGCACCTCGACGCCGAGGCGCCCGAGCTCGTGTACAGCTATCCGTTCGCGCCGCCGTTCACGTCGGTGCTCGCCAACGCCCTGCTCGACGGCCTCAACAACCTGTCGTTGCGCCACGGCGCCATGGGGCAGTGGATCAACGGCGTCGAGGCGGTGCTGCCCGACGGCACGGTCGTGCGCACGGGCGCGGGCGCCGTCGTCGACTCGTGGTTCGGGCGGGCGCCCCTGCCCGACCTCACGGGCCTGTTCGTCTCCACGCAGGGCACGACCGGCGTCGTCACCAGCGCGGCGCTGCAACTTCAGCCCAAGCCTCCGCACCGGGCTCGGTGGTTCGCGTTCGCGTACGACCTGGCCCACGCCCACGCGGCGATGACCGCGTTGGCCCGCACGGGTTCGTTCGACGACGTCGGACTCATGACGTGGCCGGCCGCCAAGATGCTGTTCGGCGCGACGCGCGACCTGGCGCGGGCCGAGGACGAACCGCTCGCGTTCCTGTTCATCGACGTGACCGGTGCGTCGGAGATGGAGCTCGACGCCCGCACCGCCATGGCCCGCCGCATGCTGGGCGAAGCCGGCGTGGAGAGCATCTTCGCGGTGGAAGACCTCGTGCGGCTGGTGCCGCGCTACGCCAAGTTGGCGGAGCTGCCGACGACCCTCGACTTCCTGCTCGACTATCCGGGCGGCGGGCTCACGTGGGTGGGTGCCTACGGGCCCGGCGGCCGGTGGCTGGAGGGCGCCGAGAAAGGCCTGCAGCTGTTGGAGGAGCACGGCTTCCCGCCGTTCCTCGTGGCCCGGCCCATGGCAGGCGGGCACTTCTACGTGCTGCGGTTCGTCGTGTGCTTCGACAAGGCCGACCCGGTGGAGGTCGACCGCGTGCGCGCCGTGATGGGCCAGACTGCCGACTTGGTGCTCGACCACGGCTACGTCCCGTACAAGGCGTCCGCCGACGCCGCCCGCCGCATCCTCGCCCGCGCCCACCCCGGCTTCACCGAGCTGTGGACGCGCGTGCGCGGCCTGCTCGATCCCGACCACCGCATGAACCCGGGGCGCTGGTGACCGAGGTCGCCATGGCCGGGGGGCGGGCCTTGTTCGAGCGGCTGCACCGTATGCAGGACCTGGTGCCGTTCACGCCGCTCGCCGACGGCCTGCCTACGCCCCTCGACCAGGTCGACGACCGGCTGTGGGTCAAGCGCGACGACCTCACGTCGTCGGTGTACGGCGGCAACAAGGTGCGCAAGCTCGAGTTCCTGCTGCCCATCGCGGCGCGGCGCGGCGCCCTGCTCGTCACCGCCGGCGGCATCGGCTCCCACCACGTGGTGGCCACCGCCGTCTACGCCCGCCAGCTCGACCTCGAGGTGGAGGCGGTTCTCTACCCGCAGCCGATCACCGACGACGTGCGGCGCACGCAGGCCCACCTACGCGAGCAGGGCGTGCGCATCCGCCTCACGCCCCACCGCTACCTCATGCCGCTCGTGCTGGCCCAACGCATGGCCGCGCTCGCCCCGTTCCGGCCGTACTTGCTGTGGCCGGGCGCGTCGACGCCGTTGGGCACGCTCGGCTACGTGTCGGCCGCCCTGGAGCTGGTCGACGGGTGGGATCAGCCGGCGCCGCCCGACACCGTCGTGGCCGCCCTCGGCTCCGGCGGCACCGTCGTCGGCCTCGCCATCGGCCTGGCGATGGCGGGCTGGACCGACACCCGCGTGGTGGGTGTGCGGGTGGCCGATCGTTCCGTTACCAACCCCGCCGTGCTCGGCTCGATGCAGGCCGGCACCCTCGCCTTGTTGGCCCTCGGGGGCTACGTGTCGTGCAGCGCGGCACGCCCGGTCGAGATCGACGGGCGCTGGTTCGGCCCCGGCTATGGCCACCCCACCCCGGCAGGCGATGCGGCGGGGGAGCGGGCGGCGTCGTACGGCTTGGAAGTCGAGCCGACCTACACCGCCAAGGCGTTCGCCGCCGCCCTGGCCCGCGCCGACGCGGGCGAGCGCGTCGTGTTCGTGCAGACCTACGCGGGCGGCTGAGCCTCCGGAGCGTCGGGGTAGTCGTCGGTCTCGTCGGACTTCATGCGGTCGGCGTAACGACGGCTGTCGAGCAGCCGCAGCACGGGGATGTTGCGCAGCTCCAGGATCAGCAGCACGAACGCGGTGGTGAGCAGCGCCAGCACGAGGTGGCCCGCCCCGGCCACGATGCCGATGGCGGCCGCCGCGAACACGGTCGCCGCCGACGTCACACCCCGCAGCGTGCCGCCCAGCGATCGGAACACGAGGGCAGCCCCGACGAAGCCGATGCCCGTGACGACACCGCCCACCGCCTGGGGCGACGAGTGGATCGTCACCGCCGTCACTGCGGCTGACGCGGTGCCGACCAGTGAGTACGTGCGGTCGCCTGCCGGCGCGCCCCGGACCTCGCGCTCCCAGCCGAGGACGAACGACAGCATGGCGCCAACGGCGATGCGGTAGAAGAGCAGGACGTCGCCGTGGCTCACACGGCGACGTTACGGCACGGCGCGGTTACGAGACCGAGATGTCGACCGGCGGCCGGTACTGGCCGACCTCGGCCAGCACGTCGTGCACGGGGTGCTGGCGGAACTTCTCCAGCAACTCCTCGTCGCGGCCGCCGGTGCCGTCGAGCAGGGGCAGCACGATCTGGGTGATCGTCGACTCGAAGCGCGGCCCCCACTTGCGCGTGCCGAGTCGCGCCGTGGTCGAGCAGTTGTCGACCATGTAGGCCACGCCGCGCGAGTGCATGTAGGGGATGAGCGAGTCGACGGCTTCGATCACCGACTCGTTGACGATCTCCGACCAGGGGTGGCCCCGCTCTTCGAGCAGGTCGACCTGCGCCATCATCGTGGCGCAGAACACGCCCGCGGTCAGCGGGTCGATCTCCACCTCACGCTCGGCCCGGCCGGCTCGCACCTTCTCGCCGACCTGCCACATGCGGCTGCCGTCGACCTCGGTCATCGGGAACTTCTTGAGGCGCTCGGTCGACAGCACGACGCTGCGCACCTCGTTGCCCGACGCCACCTCTTCGTAGATCTCGTTGCAGAGGTTGAGCGCCGACGGGTACGTCGCGCAGTACGAGTCCTCGAACGTGCGCTTGGCGTCGCCCTCGAACTCGTCGTACACCGACTTCATGCCGCCGGAGGAGATCTTCTTGGCCAGCGGCCCGCTCAGGCTCTCGCACGCCCGGATGAACGCCTTGTCGGGATCGTCACCCAGCTCGATGAACCGGCGATAGAGCGCCTCGATGATGCCGTGCACGGCGCCGAGGAGAATGGCCCGCTCACCGAAGATGTCGGACACGCACTCCGACCGCAGCGTGGTGAAGAACGTGTAGGGCGACCCGATGCCGACGGCCCACCCGAGGGCGCGGTCGGTCGACTTCCCGTCGAGGTCGCGGTACACCGCGAACGACGAGTTGATGCCGGCGCCGTCCACCTCACGACCTTGCTCGTACAGCCGTCGCACCGACGGACCCATGCCCTTGGGGCACACGGCGACGACGTTGATGTTGTCGGGGAAGTCCTTGCCGACGGTCTCCAGGTACACGTGCAGGAAACCGTGCGACAGGCCGAGGGTGGTGCCCGGGCGCATCTTCTCGAAGATCTGCTCGTGCAGCGCCACCTGGGCGGCGTCCGCGATCAGCAGCATCACCAGGTCGCTCTCGGCCACCACCTTGAACATCTCGGCCAGCGTGCCGTTGGCCTCGGTGAACCCGGCTGCCTCGGCCTTGGCCCACGAGTCGGAGCCCTCGCGCAGGCCGACGACCACCTTGATGTCGGTGCCCTCGAGCGAGTCGCGGAGGTTCTGGGCCTGGGCCGGTCCCTGCGAGCCCCAGCCGATCACGCCGATCTGCTTGATGCCGTCGAGTGCCGTCGGCAGCTTGTCGAAGAGGTGCCGCCCACCGCGGACGACCCACTCCTCGTGGTTGTCGAGGTTGAGCTTCTCGACCTCGAAGATCTTGGACTCGAACGGTGCCTTAGCCATCAGACAGTTATACCTGCGCTCCCGATATACGCGTTCTGGCACCCCGATCGGGACCTAGAGGACCCGATCGGGGTGCCAGAACGGAGAAATGCCTACTTGAAGTGCTTGAGGAGGCCCTGCAGCTCGTCGGCGGTGCCGGCCGGGATGATGTAGCCCTCCGGGTCGCGGATCTCTTCGAAGTGATCGCGCACGTCCTCGAGGGTGAGCTTCGGGTTGAAGTAGCCCTCGGTGAGGCCGATGAAGAAACGCGAGATGCGGCCACCGGCGCAGCTGTAGATCTCGCCGCTGACCTGGCAGTCCTCGTGGCACAGCCAGGCGACGACCGGCGACACCAGCTCGGGAGCGAGGCGGTCGGCCATGGCGCCGAGCAGCTCCTCGGTCATGCGGGTCTTGGCGATCGGCGCGATGACGTTGGCCTTGATGTTGTACTTGGCGCCCTCGGCCGCCCACACCCGGGCCAGGCCGACGAGGCCCATCTTGGCGGCGCCGTAGTTGGTCTGGCCGAAGTTGCCGAGGATGCCGGCCGACGACGCGGTGTTGACGATGCGGCCGTAGCCGTGCTCGCGCATGCTGATCCACGCGGGCCGGGTCACGTTGAACGCGCCCTTGAGGTGCACGTCGATGACGGGGTCGAGCAGCTCCGGCGTCATGTTGTGGAACGTCTTGTCCCGCAGGATGCCGGCGTTGTTGATGACGATGTCGACCTTGCCGAACGCGTCGAGGGCGGTCTTGACGATCGCCTCGCCGCCTTCGGGCGTGGCCACGCTGTTGGTGTCGGCGACGGCCACGCCGCCGAGGTCCTCGATCTCCTTGGCGGTGGTGTGGGCCGGGCCCTCGCTGCCACCTTCGCCGGAGACGGAGCCGCCGAGGTCGTTGATGACGACCTGCGCGCCCCGGGAGGCCAGCAGCAGGGCGTGCTCGCGCCCGAGCCCGCCGCCTGCGCCGGTGATGATTGCAACCCTGTTGTCGAATCCGAGATCTGCCATAGGCGGCGAAAGCTACCCGACGCGGGTGTCAGATTTCCTATCCGGGGTGTAAGCGCCCGTTAACCGGCCTGCTCAGCCGACCCGGGCCACGGCCTCGTCTCGCAGGCGCTTGTAGTCGACCTTGCCGTTGGGCGCCCGGCCCACGGTGTCGACGGTGAGCACCCGTTTCGGGGCCTTGTAGGCAGCCAGCTTCGCCTTCACGTGGCCGATGAGCTCGGCCTCGTCGACCGCCGCGCCCGGGTGGGTCTCGACCATGGCCGTGATCGCCTCGCCCCACTTCTCGTCGGGCACGCCGACGACGACGGCGTCGCGGACGGCCACGTGGGTCTTGATGACCTCCTCGACCTCCTCCGGGTACACCTTCTCGCCACCGGTGTTGATGCACACCGACCCGCGCCCGAGGATGCGCAGAGTGCCGTCGGCGTCGACGGTCGCGTAGTCACCCGGGATCGAGTAGCGCTCGCCGTCGATGACGAGGAACGTCCGGGCCGACTTCTCCTCGTCCTTGTAGTAGCCGAGGGGCACGCGACCGCGGCCCTTGAGGGCGACCCGCCCCACCTCTTCGGAGCCGGGCTGCACGTCGCGCCCGTCCTCGGTGATGACGCGCGTAGTCTCGCCCAACGCGAACTTGGCCGTCGACGTGGTGCCGCCCGCCGTCGACACCGACGTGCCCATGCCCAGCGCCTCCGACGACGAGAACGCGTCGGCCAGCAGCATGCCGGGGTGGTGCTTGAGCAGGCCCTGCTTGGTCTCCTCGCTCCACATCACGCCCGACGAGGTGATGGCGACCAGGCTCGACAGATCCCACTTGCCGGGGTTGGCGTCGAGGGCGCGCAGGATGGGCTTGGCGAATGCGTCGCCGACGATGGCGACGGCGTTGACCTTCTCGCGCTGCACGGCGTCGAGGAACTCCTCGGCCTCGAATGTGCGCCCCTCGAGGGTGACGATCGAACCGCCCGTGTCGAGGATGCCGAACGACGTGAACGCGCCGGTGCCGTGCATGAGCGGGCACGCCGGCAGCGCCACCATGCCGGGTGCGGTGACGTTCTTGCGCACCGCGTCGTAGTCGGGCTCGTCGGGATGGCGCACGCCCATGGCCGCGGCGTTGAGGGTGAAGAAGATGTCGTCCTGGCGCCACATCACGCCCTTGGGCATGCCGGTGGTGCCACCCGTGTAGAGCATGTAGATGTCGTCGCCGTCACGGCCCCACGGCGCCCGCTGTCGGCCCGGCTTCGACGCGGCCACCGCGTCGTACGACGTGGCCCAGTCGGGACAGGGCCCGCTGCCGTCGTCGACCCACAGCCACCCCCGGATGTTGGGCAGCTTGTGGCGCAGCGTCTCGATGCGATCGGCGAAGGCGCCGTGGAAGATCACCGCCACCGCGTCGGCGTTGTCCCACAGGTACAGCAGCTCCTCGTCGGCGTAGCGGTAGTTGGTGTTCACCGGCACGCAGCCGACCTTGAGGATGCCGAACATCGACTCGATGAACTCGCTGCAGTTGTAGAGGTAGTGCACCACCTTGTCCTGGTGGGCAACGCCCAGGTCGAGCAACCAGGCGGCGATGCCGTCGCCCCGGGCGTCGAACTCGGACCACGTGGTGCGGCGGTCGCCGTGCACCAACGCCTGGGCATCGGGGATGGCGTCGGCGATCGCCTCCCACGTCTCTGCAAAGTTCCATCCGGACATGGCGTGACAGTGTATGGACCGTGGACTTCGAACTGCCCGGAGACGACGACCCGCGCCGTCAGGCCGTGCGGGCGTGGCTGGCCGACAACCCTCGGCCCAGCGGCCGCGTGCTGGCGGAGGCCGGCTACGTGGTGCCGCACTGGCCCCAGCCGTGGGGTCACGACGCCGACCCCATCCACCAGCTGATCATCGACGAGGAGCTGCGCAAGGCGAAGGTGTCGCGCCCGGTCAACCCGATCGGCATCGGCTGGGCGGGCCCCACGCTGCTGCACGCCGGCACCCAGGCCCAGAAGGACCGCTACCTCATGCCGCTCCTCTCGGGTGAGGAGTTCTGGTGCCAGCTGTTCAGCGAGCCGGGCGCCGGGTCCGACCTGGCCAACCTGGGCACCCGGGCCGTCCGTGACGGTGACGTCTACGTCGTCAACGGCCAGAAGATCTGGACGACGATGGCCCACTTCTCCAAGCTCGGCATCCTCATCGCCCGCACCAACGCCGACGCGCCGAAGCACAAGGGCGTGTCGTACTTCATCTGCCCGATGGATCTCCCCGGCATCACGATCCGCCCGATTATCGACATGACCGGTGTGCACGCGTTCAACGAGGTGTTCTTCGACGAGGTCCGCATCCCGGCCGAGAACCTCGTCGGCGACGAGAACGAAGGATGGAGCCTGGCCAAGGTCACGCTCGGCAACGAGCGGGTGTCGTTGTCGGGCGAAGGCGCGCTGTGGGGACGAGGCCCGACGGCAGGCGACCTCATCGACATCGTGCGGGCGCGCGGTGGCGTGGCCGACCCGCTCATGCGCCAGCGCCTGGCCCAGCTCTACATGGACGCCGAGGTGCTACGGCTCATCCGCCTGCGCACGGTGTCGGCTGCCGTCCAGGGCAAGCAGCCGGGTCCCGAGGCGTCGGTGCGCAAGGCGCTGGCCGACGAGCACGGCCAGCACATCATGGGGTTGGCGAAGGACCTGGCCGGTACCGCCGGCATGCTGGCGTCGGAGGGCCCGCTGGGCGAACCGGCGGGGGAGTGGGCGACCGGCTACTTGTTCGCGCCGGCGTTGACGGTCGGCGGTGGCACGTCCGAGGTGCAGCGCAACATCATCGCCGAGCGGGTGCTGGGCCTCCCGCACGACATCGACGTCGAAGTGGGCAAGACGTGGTCGGAAGCGCGGGCGACTCGGGTCTGACTCAGTCGCCGGCGAAGGCGCCGGCGCCGCTCAGCATGCCTCGGTGCCAACGGTGGGGCGTGAGCAGCAGGGCACGGGGATAGTCCTCGAACAGCCAGCGGGCGAAGTTGCGGCGGGTCCAGCTGGACGCGCCGGCGATGCGCACGGCGCCCCGCACGCCTTTGCGATGCGACAGGGCGCGCGAGAGCAATGCCGCGAACTTGTTGTCGACGGCCAAAGAGTGCTCGACGACGCGCTCGTACCGGCGGGCCGCACCGAGAGCATCGAACGCGCCTGCCGCCGCGATCGCCTCCGCCGCCACGATCCCGGTCTCGAGGGCCTGGCCGATGCCTTCGCCGGTCATCGGGTCACACGCCCGCGCCGCGTCGCCCACGAACAGCACCCGCCCGTGGGCCGCGGTAATCGGCGTGCGCTCGACGCGTGCGGGAATGGGCCATGCCTTGTGCGGTGCCTCGGGCTCGGCCGAAGGCCCCAGCACGTCACGGATGTGGGGGCGGGCCAGCACCTCGGGCCACTGCTCCTTCATCGACTTGGTAGGTGAACCAGCGATGCGCGGGATGC
>JAFATL010000157.1 GCA_019243975.1 Actinomycetota bacterium
AAGCTGCTGATGGCCGACGAACCGACGACCGCGCTCGACGTGACCGTGCAGGCCCAGATTCTCAACGTGCTGCAGGACAAGCAGCGCGAGCGCAACATGGCCATGATCCTCGTGACCCACGACCTCGGCGTGGTCGCCGGCCGCACCGAACAGATCGCGGTGATGTACGCCGGCAAGATCGTGGAGAAGGCGCCCACCCGCACGCTCTTCAAGGAGATGCGGATGCCCTACACCGAGGCGCTGATCAAGTCGATCCCCAAGATGGAGCATTCGTCGCACACGCGACTCCTCGCCATCACCGGACGGCCGCCCGACCTGATCAACCCGCCCCGCGGGTGCAACTTCGCGCCACGCTGCCCCTATGCGCAGGATCAGTGCTTCGAGGAGGAGCCGCCCCTGCTCAGCGACAGCACGGTGAGCGCGGGCCACGAGTTCGCCTGCTGGTTCCCCGTCGGCAGCCCCGAGGGCAAGGCGGCGCTGCAGCGCAACCTCGACGCCGGCCGCCCGCAAACGCTGGCCGCCGTCGCCCACGGCAAGGACGAGGTCGGCGTCGACCTGTCGGGGGTGGACCTGGCGTGATCGGCAACGGGGCCGTCCCCCTCCTCCAGCTCGACCAGCTCACGGTCGAGTTCCCCGCCGGCGTCGGCCGCAAGGTGCACGCGGTGTCGGGTGTGTCGTTCACCGTGAAGGAAGGCGAGACGCTCGGGCTGGTGGGGGAGTCGGGCTGCGGCAAGTCGACGACGGGCAAGGCGATCGTGCAGCTGGTGAAGGCCACCAGCGGCAAGGTCGTGTTCGACGGCAAGGACCTCACCTCTCTGCACGGCGAAGAGCTGCGCAAGATGCGGCGGCAGCTGCAGATGATCTTCCAGGACCCCATCTCGTCGCTCAACCCGCGCCGCCGGGTGCGCGACATCGTGGCCGAGCCCCTGCGCATCTGGGGTGTGGGCGACGCTTCGGCGCAGGAGGCGCGCGTGCGCGAGCTGCTCGAGGCGGTGGGGCTCGACTACGACTCCGCGGGTGGGCGGCGCCCCCACGAGTTCTCGGGCGGCCAGTGCCAACGCATCTCCATCGCCCGGGCGCTGGCGCTCGACCCGAAGCTGATCATCTGCGACGAGCCCGTGTCGGCCCTCGACGTGTCGGTGCAGGCGCAGATCCTCAACCTGCTCGAGGACATGAAGGAGCGCTACGGCGTCACCCTGATCTTCGTGGCCCACAACCTGGCCGTGGTCAAGAACGTCAGCGACCGGGTGGCGGTGATGTACCTCGGCAAGCTCGTCGAGCTGGCGCCCGCCGACGAGCTCTACGCGCACCCGCTGCACCACTACACGGCGGCGCTGCTGGCATCGATCCCGCTGCCCGACCCCGACATCCGCCCGGGCGCCGCTCCTGACGCCGTCGCCGGCGAGCCGCCGTCACCGATCTCGCCGCCGAGCGGCTGCCGGTTCCGCACCCGGTGCCCGCGCGCCGAGCAGCGCTGCGCCGACGAGGAGCCCTTGCTTCGCCCGCTCGGCGACACTGACCACTTCGTCGCCTGTCACTTCCCGCTGGAGGGTCCGAATGGCCAAGGCTGACAAGGAGCATCTCGACCGCCTCGGTGAGGTCGACCTGTTCAAGCGGTGCACCAAGAAGGACCTGGAGGCGTTGGCCGACATCGTCGACGACGTGTCCGTCGAGGCGGGCGACGTGATCTGCGAGCAAGGCCGCGTCGCCGACGGCTCGTTCGTCGTCGTCGAGGGGGAGGCGTCGGTGATGGTCGGCGACGAGATCATCGGCATCGTCGGCCCCGGCGAGTCGGTGGGCGAGATGGGCCTACTCGACCACTTGCCCCGCTCGGCCACCGTCACCGCCCGCACGCCCATGCGCCTCTACCGCATCGACGGCGACCGGTTCGCCAAGCTCCTCGAGTCCTCCGCCATCTCCCGCGGCCTCCTCGAACAGCTCAGCCTCCGCATCCGCGACCTCGAACACGGCCGCGGCCGCACCGCCAGCTACTAACCCATTAGTGGACCTAGGTCCCTTAACGTTCTGGCCAGCGGATCGGCGTGTTTTCGGCGAGATCCGCTGGCCAGAACGCCGCGAGTACAGTGGCGACCCGCACCACGTCGGAGTGGCGGAATAGGCAGACGCGCTAGCTTGAGGGGCTAGTGCCCGCAAGGGCGTGGGGGTTCAAGTCCCCCCTCCGACACGCTGGTTACGCGAGTCGTCCCCGCCTTCGGGGTCAGCCGAGCGAGTCGAGCAGGGCCATCGCGTCGCGGCGCCCCGGCGAATCCAGGAAGCCGTCCGTGCCCTTGATGGCGATCTTGAGCCGACGAATGGCCTCGTCGATATTCCCCTCGTGCGCGAGGAGCTTGGCCCACTCGTAGTTGACGAGGAACACGATGCCGAGGCGCCCCGAGATGAGGAAATCAAGCTCCCATTCCGGGAACAGTTTGCGGGCCCGCCGACGAGCCGGCAGTGCATGTTTGACGACGAAACCCAAGTTGCGAAGGGCGACGCCGGCCGACGCCTCTAGCTCACGCGTCGCAATGCGGGCGTACATGACCGCGAGGAAGCCCTCGACGACGGAACGCAGCCAGTCGAACTGCTCGACGCCCGCCAGGTGCCGCGCTTCCTCGACCACGCACAGGCCGGCTGTCAAGCGGCCCTCCAGCACCATGGCGATGCCGTCCATGGCCCGGTGGAAGTCGCTGAT
>JAFATL010000285.1 GCA_019243975.1 Actinomycetota bacterium
GCCGTCTTCACCGGCATGTTCAATGCATCCGGCAACCCGGTCGTGTCGGTCCCCGCCGGCATCGTCGACACCTGCCCCGTCGGCATGCAGATCGTCGCCCGCCGCCACGAAGACGCCCTCGCCCTCGCCGCCGCCGCAGCTCTCGAGCGCGCCCGCCCCTGGCCCAAGCTCGCGCCGTACGCGGCGGGCTAACCGATCTGGACCAGGGGGCCGGTGTACTTGAAGCAGGAGCAGGCGTCGTCGTAGGAGACGAGCCGAACGGCGCTGGCGCCGTCGTGGCGGTTGGGGCCGAAGGTGTCTTGGAGGGAGAAGACGGGGTCGAAGGTGGAGCCCATGCTCTCGACGGACTCGCGCAGGCCGGCCGCGTCGAAGGACGTGGCGCGGTCCATGGCGGTCTTGAGGAAGAACAGGCCGTCGCAGTAGCGGGCGGCGTCGTTGGTCTTGGTGATCGAGTAGCAGAGGGCGCGGTTGGGGGTGACCGGCGTGGGGTCCTGCTCGTGGTGGGTGTCGCTGGCCGGTGACCACCCGATCGCCAGCGCGCCGTGCAGCTGGTTGGCCGACGTCTGGTCGCCCACGAAGTACGGGATGTCGAGGCTGTTCATCGCGTACCGGGGCCGGAAGCTCTGCGCCTCCGCTTCGCTCATGAAGATGAACGGCACCGCGCCGCCCGTCGGGATGAACAGCACGTGGGTCACGCCCTCGCTGCGGAACCGGAGGATGGCGCTGCTGATCTGGTTGGCCGTGTCGGCGCCGCTGGCGGCTGCAGGCGGGCGGCTGATCGCCGCCTCGTCGACGACGTTGACCTTGTGCTCGGCCAGGCGCGGGCGCAGCACGCGGCTGGACAGGCGGGCGTGCTCGGGCACGTCGTACCGCACGATGGCCACCTTGGCGCCGGCGTTGAAGTAGCCGTTGGCGGCCAGCTGGTCGATGTAGAAGCCCATGCGGTCGCCGCTGATCGAGAACGGCATGTAGAGGTACGGCATCCACTGCGACCACCCCGTGCCGTCCACGAGGAAGTGGTAATCCCACACGATCGGGATGTGCTTCTTGCTCAGGCAGTCGGGCGTCACCGGCGTCGGCAGCACCGCCCCCGACACCACCGCGAACACGTGCTGGTCGTCGGCGAAGTCGGAGCACGCCGCCTGCGCCTCCGAGTCGAAGGTGCCGTTGAGGGGGTCGCTGGCGTGGAAGATCGGCACCACCTTGCGGCCGTGCATGCCGCCGTGGGCGTTGATCCAGTCGACCACGGCCTGCAGCGCCGGCGTGATGTCGCCGCCCGCGTTCTTGGCGCCGAACGCGGCGTAGGCCGCCTGCAGGTTGGCGCTGATGTGCAGCCCGATCTTGACGGTGCCGCCGCTCGCACCCGACGCGCTCGCCGTCGAACGCTTCTCCGCCGCCAGCGAGCTCGTGCCTGTCGACTGACCGCCTACCCCCGCGACGCCGCTTGTGCTGCCTCCGCCCGACGACGCGCCTCCGGATCCGGACGATGAATCGGCCCCGGCGGCGCCCTCGGCAGTCGACCCGTCCGACCCGTTCGCCAGCGCTTCGCCGGGCGACGATGCGGCCTTGCCACCGGCCCGCAGGAGGGCCGGCACGTTGACGTCCCGCCCGCGCGACGTGCAGGCCGCGGCCACGACCGCGAGCACCGCGACAGGTGCCAGTCGGCTGATTCGCCCCGCTGTGGTGATGAATCGAATGTTAGCCTCTGTTCACATCGTCCATCCCGGAGGAGCCCTGTGTTCGAGTTCATCGAGGTCGAAGTCGCCGACGGGGTCGGCGTCGTCAAGCTCAACCGGCCCGAGGCGAAGAACGCCATGAACCTGGTGATGACCGGCGAGCTCAGCGACGCGGTCAAGCAGCTCGACCAGGACGAGGATGTGCGCGCCATCGTCGTCACCGGCAACGGGTCCGCGTTCTGCGCCGGCATCGATCTCAGCGAAGGCGCGGCCACGTTCGACGCGGCCGGCCACGAGGAGCACAACGCCGAGCTCGGCGTCACCGACGAGGGCCTCACCGACCAGTTCGCCTTCTGGAAGCTGCGCACCCCGACCATCTGCGCCATCAACGGCGCGTCGATCGGCGCCGGCTTCACCCTGACGCTCGTGTTCGACATCCGCGTCGTCGCCGAAGACGCCAAGCTCCGCATGCCGTTCGTGCGCATGAACCTCATCCCCGAGGCCAACTCCACGTGGATGCTGCCTCGCCTCGTCGGCGTGTCCCGCGCCCTCGAGCTCATGCTCACGGGACGCTTCTTCACCGGGGCCGAGGCGGCCGCCATGGGCATCGCGTCGAAGGCCGTCCCTGCCGACCAGGTGCTCGACGCCGCACTCGAGATCGCCAAGGAGATCGCCACCTACGCGGCGCCGATGGCCGCCGGCGTCACCAAGGACCTGGTGTACCGGGCTCTCGAGACGGGCGACCGCACCGCGGTCATGACCGAAGAAACGAAGCTCACCTGGTGGGCGGGCACCCAGCCCGACACCATCGAGGGCGTGACCGCGCTGATGACGCGGGGCGTGCCCAACTTCAAGCAGTCGAAGCACACGCCGGTCCCCGACGACCTCCTCTCGTGACCGTCGAGTTCGAGGACTCCCTCGAAGCAGCCACGTTCCGGGCCGAGGTCCGGGCCTGGTTCGACGCCAACGCCGAGGTGCGCACGGCCACGTCGCAGCGGCTGTCGGTGCTCGAGGGAATGGACGACCGGCCCGAGGCCATCGCCCTGGCCAAGCAGTGGCAGCGCAAGCTGTACGACGGCGGCTGGGCGGCCATCACCTGGCCCAA
>JAFATL010000653.1 GCA_019243975.1 Actinomycetota bacterium
TCGCACTGTCCCCCCTCAGATCGAGTCGGCCCGAAACCGTTGCGATCAGGCTCGAGAACGCCGTTACCGCAACGGTTTGGCCCGGAGTGAAAACTCCAGAGGGGGAAGCGGAACTGTTGACGAGGGTACCCCCGCGCCCGTGGGAGCGAAAGGGCCTAAAGGACAGGCAGAGGGGCGGGGCGGCCGAGGTGGTAGCCCTGGCCCCAGGGGACGCCGAGGTCGGCGAGGGTGGCGAGCTCGTCGGGGGTTTCGATGCCTTCCGCGATGATCGTGGAGCCGATCTCGCGGGCGAAGGTGACCAAGGAGCAGGCGAGCGCGCGCTTCACCGGGTCCTCGTGGATGTCGCGCACGAGGCTGATGTCGAGCTTGATGATGTCGGGCGACAGCAAGAGGATGTGATGGAGGCTGGCGAAGCCGGCGCCCGCGTCGTCCACGGCGAGGCACACCCCGCGCGAGCGCAGGCGGGTGAGCGCCTCGAGCAGGCGGTCGTAGTCGTCGACCTGCGCGTGCTCGGTCAGTTCGAGCACCAGCCGTTCCTGCGGGTACTTGGCGAGCAGCTGCGCCAGCTCGCCCGTCATCGCCGTCGTCGGCGAGACGTTGATGGCCAGTACCGCACCGGGCTGGATCGACGCCACGTGGTCGAGCGCCAGCCGCACGGCCGCCAGCTCGAACTCCACGCCGAGCCCGACCTTGGCCGCCTCCGCGAACCACACGTTCGGCGGCTCGTACGGCTCCTGGTCGAAGCGGGCCAGCGCCTCGTACCCGACGACCTTCCCGCTATCGAGCTGGGCCACGGGCTGGAACAGGATGCGGGGCGGGCTGACGTCGAGCACGGCCCGCAGGCGACGCACCTTCGCCGACGCGGCCATGCGGGCCTCGCGCTCGGCCGCGTCTCGCTCGGCGATCTCCGCCCGCAGGTCGGCGTTGTGCGCCTGCAGACGCTTGTGCAGCGCCCGCGTGTGCAGCACGTTGCGGGCCCGCAGCGTCACCTCCATGGCGTCGACAGGCTTGGTGAGGAAGTCGGTGGCACCGGCGCGCAGCGCCGCCTCCCGTGCCATCGACGTGGCGTCGGCGGTGAGGACGATCACGGGAACGAAGTCCTCGGGCCGGGTGGCGTCGCGCATGGCGTCCATCACCGTGAGCCCGTCCATCCCCGGCATGTGGAGGTCGAGCAGGACGAGGTCGGGGCGCAGCCGCTTGTACAGCTCGACAACCCCCAGCGGGTCGCTGCTCAGGTGCACGTGGCGGGTACCGGCGTTGACGAGGATGCGCTCGAACAGCTGCAGGTTGACGTCGTGGTCGTCGACGACGAGGACCACCGCGTCGTCGAAGACCGACTCGTGCGTCGGTGCGGCTGTCGGCAGCGGGTTGGCGGTTCGGATGGGCGTGCTCATACGCGGTTCGGAAGGCCGTCGACGAGGGCCCGCAGCTCGGCCACGTCGAGGGGCTTCGTCAGGTACGCGACTGCGCCTTCTGCGAGCAGTCGCCTGATCTGGCCGGCGGTGGCGTCGGCGCTCACCACCGCCACCGGGATGCTCGCCGTTTGCGGGTCGTCGCGCAGCTGGCGTAGCACCTCGTCGCCGGTGGTGTCGGGCAGGTGCAGGTCGAGGAGGATCAGCTCGGGCTGGTGTTCGCGCGCCAGCTCCGGACCCAGCCGGCCCTGCATGGCGGAGATGAGCTCGATGTCGACGTCACGGGCGAGGATGCGCTCGACCAGCCGAAGGTTCGAGAGGTTGTCCTCGATGTAGAGGATCTTGCGTCGGGGCGTCACGGCTTCGCGCACCGGCTCCGGTTCGCCGTTCAACCGCTCGAACCGCTCGACCGGGCCCTCGACGAGTGGGAGATCGATGTAGAAGGTCGTGCCCTGCCCCACCGCGCTGTCGACGCTCAGCGTGCCGCCCATGGCCTCGGCCAGCCGGCGCGACAGCGCTAGGCCGATGCCGGTGCCCTCGATGTTCGTCTGCTCGGCGCCCAGGCGCTCGAACGGCATGAACAGCAGGTCGAGGTGGTCGGGACGGATGCCAGGACCGGTGTCGTGCACCTTGATCAACAAACGCGCCGCATCGCGGCGCTCACACGACAACGCGACCGAGCCGCCCGGCCGGTTGTACTTGATGGCGTTGGACACCAGGTTGATCAGCACCTGCTTGAGGCGCTGGCGGTCGGCCAGCACGTGGTGCTGGCACCCGCCGGACGTGGCGCCGGTGACGAGCTGGATGTTGGCCTGCTCGGCCAGCGGCCGCGTCATCTCGGCCACGTCCTCCACCACCTCCTGCACCAGCACCGGCTCGGCCGACAGCTGGAAGGTGCCGCTCTCGATGCGCGTGATGTCGAGCACCTCGTTGATGAGGTCGAGCAGGTGACGGCCCCCGCGCAGGATCTGCCGCACCGAGTCGTGATCTTGCGCGGAGAGGTCCTCTGCCTCCAGCAACTGCGCGAAGCCGAGCACCGCGTTCAGCGGCGTGCGCAGCTCGTGGCTCATGCGCGAGAGGAAGTCGCTCTTGGCCCGGTTGGCCGACTCGGCCGCTTCACGCGCCTCCCGCTGGCCCTGCTCGAGCAGCTCCTTCTCGGCCAGCGCATCGCGCAGCGCGGCGGTGCGCTCGTCGACGAGGGCCATGGCGTAGGCGCGCCGACGGGTGACGAGCTCCATCACCGCGCCCACGAGCACGGCGGTGAGAAGACCGATGGTCAACGTGTACCACGGCGAGTTGTGGGCGAAGTCACCGACGAGCGGTGTCTTCGCCTTGACCACCAACAGCCACTTGTCGGCACCCACCTGCACCGTGCGACGGGCGACGTTGCCGCGCAGGGGCGCGTTGTCCGCCGTGGAGAACACCAGCCGGTTCACAGTGGCCGTGGGCGACGCGTACACCGCGCTCTGCAGCTCGCTGAACGGCGAGCCCTTCCCCGGGCGGGCAACGGCGCGCGGGTCGAACGACAGCTCTTCGAAGGTGACCGAGTTGTGGTCGACCGGGGACCCGACGGCGAAGGCCAGATGGCGCTGGGCGCCTTGCTGGATGACGTCGGACACCAGCCCGGTGGTGACCATGGCGCGGGCGGCCAACGCGCCCTGCTGTCCGGTGAGCACCGTCCCGACGGCGGGCCCGGTGCCGGCTGCGACGCGTACAACCATGCCGTCGCCGCTCGACGCCAACGTGCCGACCCAACCAGACGCGCCCTGCGTCATCGCGCGCGCCATTCCCTGAAAGGCGGCGGGACTCGTGGTTGCCAGCGTGCCCATCATCGGCAGGGTGCCCGTGATCGAACCGAACGCCGTCGTCAGCAGCGCGCTGGCTTCGGCCGCCCGTTCGCGCAACAGGCGCCGCTCCTGGTCGCGCACCACACCGTTGACCACGAGGGCGGGACCGATGGCGCCGCACACGAGCAACGCCAGGGCGACGACCACGATCGGGCGGCGTCGATTGCGGACCGCTAACTCGTTCTGCATGGGTACGTCCCCCCGTCGATCTGAGAGATCGGCCAACTGCTTGGCCTATGTCCCACCCCGAACTGCTCGCCGGAAATGACCCAGTTGTTCAGCGCGGTATCGACAGCGGAGCCACCGGCCTTGAGCGACTTCCCGCATCAATCGACGGCCCATCCGCGGCCAAAGCGCTCAGGGCTGGCGAAGTCAGACGCTACGAAGCGACCAACACGGCCAACCGAGCGGCGGCCTCGTCGAGTTGGCGGAACACAGCGCCACCGGTCGAGCGAATGAAGTACTCGACCTGCAGGTTGACGACGCAACCCTCGTTGTCACCGGTGCGCCGCCAGTCCGTCCGCAGGCCGACGATCGGCAACCCGCAAGCGGCGGCGAAGCCGATCTCCGACGCGGTACCGCTGTCGACATCGACACCGTCGAGCACCGCGAACACGCCGCGGGCACGCTCGATCATGGCGGCGTTGCGCCGGCCGATCGCCTCGTCGGCGGCGGCCAACGCGGCGACGCGCGCAGCCCGATCGACGATGGCCTCGGCCTGAGCCAGCCCCGCCTCGATGGACCCGTCGGCGTCGTCCCACGGGTCGAGGCAATCGAACCCGTGGCCCCGCAGCGCCGCCATCACGGTGCCGAGGTACTCCCGCGACGAGTCGGCGAACCTGAGCGGACTGGCGATGTACACGCACCGCTCCCCAGCCATTGGCCGAGCGTACCCCCCGGATTTTCGGGATTTTCTTGAGCGGTCCTGTCGATTCTGGGCGGGTGCCGTCGTGTAGGGGGCGAGGAGCGGGGAAGCGCCCCGGCCCTACGAAGGAGGAGACATGACCGCAACCACCGCCCCCATCAGCCTTTCGCTCGACAGCGCCGTCGAGACCACGACCAGCCGTCCGTCGCTGGGGCGGGCCGGGGTCGCCGCCGGCAGCGTGGCCGCCGCGGCCACCGTCGCCGTCGTGGCCGTCGCTCGGCTCATCGACGTGCCCGTGCAGACCGAGCCCGGCAAGGCGATCCCGATTCTCGGTTTCGCCCAGCTGACGTTGTTCTTCACGGCCGTCGGCGTGCTCGTCGCCCGGACCATCCGCAACCGCAGTGTCCGCCCGCACCGCACGTTCGTCGTGACCACGTCCGTCCTCACGGCGCTGTCGCTGGTGCCCGACCTGATGCTGTCGACCGACACCGCCAGCAAGCTCACCCTGATGCTGACGCACCTGGTCGCCGCCGCCATCGTCGTCCCGGTCCTCGCCCGCCGCGTCGAGAGCTGAGGAAATCAGTCAGCCCCAGGGTCTGCCCTGGGGCTGACGCGCGTCTCTACTTGGGGGCGAAGCGCTGGCCGGCGTCCAGGCGGATGCACGAGCCGTTGAGCATCGAGTTCTCGACGATGGCGACGACGAGCTTGCCGTACTCGTCGGGCCGGCCCATGCGCTT
>JAFATL010000658.1 GCA_019243975.1 Actinomycetota bacterium
CGCTGGGCCGGGAGGAGGCCTGGGGGGTAGGCCGTGGCGCCCTTGATCCGACCCTCGCCTTCGTGAGCGCCCACCGCGACCCGTCCTTCGTGGCCTCCCTGGCCCGCCGGCCCGGCCCCCGCCACCTGGACGAGGACTTCGAGATGGTCCAGGAGACCTTCCGCCGCTTCGCCGAGGACAAGATCCGTCCTGTCGCCGAGCACATCCACCGGACCAACGGTGACATCCCGGAGGATGTGATCACCGGCCTGGCCGAGATCGGCACCTTCGGCCTGTCGGTCCCCGAGGAGTACGGCGGCTTCGCGGGCGGCGGCGAGAGCGACTACCTCGGCATGATCGTCGCCACCGAGGAGCTGTCACGGGGCTCGCTCGGCATCGGCGGCTCACTCATCACGCGGCCCGAGATCCTCACGCGCGCGTTGGTGAAGGGCGGTACCGAGGAGCAGAAGCAAGAGTGGCTGCCCAAGCTGGCGTCGGCCGAGATCATGAACGCGGTCGCCGTCACCGAGCCCGACTTCGGCTCCGACGTGGCCGGCATCAAGACCACCGCCACCGAGAGCAACGGCGGCTACGTCATCAACGGCGTGAAGACGTGGTGCACGTTCGCGGCGCGCGCCGATGTGCTCATGCTGCTGGCCCGCACCGATCCTGATCGCTCCAAGACCCACCGGGGCCTGTCGCTGTTCATCGTCCCCAAGGAGCGGGGCGAGGGTCACGGGTTCGAGTTCACGCAGCCCGAGGGCGGGAAGATGGAGGGTCGGGCCATCGACACCATCGGCTATCGGGGCATGCACTCCTACGAGGTGGCCTTCGACAACTGGTGGGTGCCGGCGGCCAACCTCGTCGGCGGCCCCGCGGGCCTGGGCCGCGGGTTCTACCTGCAGATGGAGGGCTTCGAGAACGGCCGCCTGCAGACGGCGGCACGCGCCATCGGCGTGATGCAGGCCGCCCTGGAAGCGGCGCGCGACTACGCCGACAACCGCGTGGTGTTCGGCCAGCCCATCGCCGAGTACCAACTCACCAAGGCCAAGCTCGCCCGCATGGCGGTGGTGATCCAGGCCAGCCGCCAGTTCGCCTACCAGGTGTCGCGGATGATGGCCAAGGGCGAGGGCACGCTCGAAGCAGCGATGGTGAAGGCGTACGTGTGCCGGGCCGCCGAGTTCGTCACACGGGAGGCGCTGCAGATCCACGGCGGCATGGGCTACGCGGAAGAGTTCCCCGTCAGCCGTTACTTCGTCGACGCACGCGTGCTGTCGATCTTCGAAGGCGCCGACGAGACGCTCGCCCTGCGCCTCATCACCCGCCGCCTCGTCGACGCGGCGACAGCGAGCGAGTAGCGGCTACTTCTCGACCGTCAGCGAGCGCAGGTAGTTGAGGTAGTAGCGGCCCCGCACGACGCCGCGTAGCGGCAGCCGCACCAGCGCCCAGAACATCTTCCAGGTGAGCTGCCAACCCTTCACCAGGCCGAACTTGTCGCGCTTGGTGCGGTGGCTCACGCCCTTCATCACCCGCGCACTCGTCTTGAGGTGGCGGCTGGCCACCACTTCGTTGATGACCGTCTCGATGGTGTAGCCGTCGAGCTTCTCGGGCGGGATGGCCTCGAACACCCACCGGGGGATGACCCGCTCGCCGGTGGTGTGCGGCATGCGCAGCACCAGCGGGTTCCAGATGCCGTAGTCGAACGTGCCGAGCGACATCACCGCCCGGCCATCGGCGAACGGCGCGCAAATGTCGTCGAGGTGCGCACTCGTCAGCCCCAAGCAGTCGGCGTCGACGAACAGCACGGCGTCGGCGTCAGTGGCGGCCACGCCCGCCTCCATCGCATGCGCCTTCGAGCCGCCCGGGTCCAGGCGGATGACCTTGGCGCCCGCGGCGGCGGCGCGCTCACTGGTGTCGTCCGACGAGCCGTCGTCGACGACCAGCACTTCCCGCACGTACGTACAGCCCCGGCACGCCATCACCACGTCGGCCACGGTGGGCGCCTCGTTCCGCGCCGGCACCACCGCGTCGATCGTCATGCGGAGCGGGTCAACCCCGCCCGTTCCCCCTTGGCCACCAGCTTGATGGCGACCTTGCGCGACGCCTCGTCGATCATCTCGTCGCCGAACATGACCGCGCCCTTGCGGTCGCCCTCGGTCGCCTCCTTGTAGGCGTCGAGCACCGCGCAGGCCTTCTCGAACTGCTCCTGGGTGGGCGAGAACATCTCGTTGAGGATCGTGACCTGGTCGGGGTGCAGCGCCCACTTGCCGTCGTAGCCGAGGACCTGCGTGCGCTTGCAGAACTCGCGGAAGCCCTCGGGGTCGCGCACCTTGACGTAGGGCCCGTCGATGACCTGCAGGCCGTTGGCCCGACCCGCCATGAGGATCTTGACGAAGACGTAGTGGAAGTAGTCGCCCGGGTATTCGGGGATGTCGAGGCCGCCCGACAGCGACGGCATCTCCATCGACGCCGACATGTCGACCGGGCCGAGGATGATGGTCTCCAACCGGGGCGATGCGGCGCAGATCTCCTCGACGTTGATGATGCCCTGGGCCGTCTCGATCTGGGCCTCGATGCCGATGTGCCCGACCGGCAGGCCGGCGTTGATCTCGACCTGGGTGAGCAGGAGGTCCATGGCCACCACCTGGGCGGCGTTCTGCACCTTCGGCAGCATGATCTCCTCGAGGCGCTCGCCCGCGTTGCCGACGACCTCGATGACGTCGCCGTACGTCCACTTGGTATCCCACGCGTTGACGCGCACGCACAGCACCTTGTCGCCCCAGTCGAGGTTCTTGACCGCGTCGACGACCTTGGCCCGGGCCGCTTCCTTCTCCAGCGGCGCCACCGCGTCCTCCAGGTCCATGAAGACCATGTCGGC
>JAFATL010000265.1 GCA_019243975.1 Actinomycetota bacterium
CCACCGCGCTGGCACAGGCGACGCGGCGGTTGCGCGTCGGGCTCATGGTGACCGGCAACGTCTACCGGCACCCGGCCGTGCTGGCGAACATGGCGGCGACCGTCGACATCGTGTCGAACGGCCGGCTGGAGATCGGCATCGGCGCCGGGTGGAACCAGCAAGAGTGCGACGCCTATGGCATCGACCTGCCGCCGCTCAAGGAGCGCTTCGATCGCTTCGACGAGGCGTGCCAGGTGATCATCGCCCTCCTCACCAACGAGACGAGCGACTTCGACGGGAAGTACTACAAGCTCACGGAGGCGCGCTGCGAGCCCAAGCCCGTGCAGCAGCCCCACCCGCCCATCGTCATCGGTGGCGGGGGCGAGAAGCGCACCCTGCGGGCCGTGGCCAAGTGGGCCCAGCACTGGAACTTCCCGGGCGGCGGCGTGCCGGTGTTCAACCAGAAGAAGGAGGTGTTGGCGCAGCACTGTGCGGACATCGGCCGCGACGTGTCGGAGATCACCACCTCCACTCACCTCCGACTGGGCGAGGACGGCGAGTTCGGGCCGCTCGTCGAGGAAGCGGCAGCTCTCGCCGAGGCCGGTCTGGACCTTGGCGTCGTGTACCTGCCGCCGCCCCACACCCCCAAGATCCTCGAGCCGCTGGCCGAGGCCCTTCGCCCACTGGCCGGCTGAGGCTTACACCAAGCCGAGTCTGACGAGCTGGTCGTCGGGCGCCTCGACCGCGAGCAACGCCTCGCGGAGCTGGTCGGCCGCTTCCTTCTCGCCGCTCTCGCCTGCTTTGTCTTCCTGCTCGGTCGGGTCCTCGGCCAGGGCGTAGAGGTGGTTGCCGTCGAACTGGCCGTAGGCCCAGAACGGCAGGGCGTCGCCCGCGCCGAACGGCTGGCGGATCACCGGGATGCGTGAGCCGGGCATCTTGTCGAGCACGGCGCGGTCGTCGGGCGGCGGCATCTTGAGCTGCGGGTAGCCGACCACCGGCATCGTCGACCATCGGTTCGACCACACGCTCAGGGGCTCGTTCGCTCCGCTCGGGGCGCGGCAGTACTTGCGGTCCTTGGTGACCAGGTGCACCTCGCGCCCCCACACCCCCGCGAGCACGTGATCACGCACCTCTGTCGCGCCGCCGTCGATCAGCGGCACCAGCGACGTGCCGTGGGTGCGGTGCTCGGCGGTGGAGCCGAACACATCGAGGATCGTGGCGTGCAGGTCGACGCTCGTCGTCAGCGCGTTGACGTCACGCGGTTCCTGGCCGGGCCACGCCACGAACAACGGGATGTGCACCATGGGCTCGTACAGCGGCACGCCGGGCTTGCCCCAGATGTCGCGCTCACCGAGATAGTGGCCGTGGTCGGTGCAGAGCACGACCGCCGTCGACTCCCACAGCCCGCGCCGGTCGAGGACGTCGAGCACTCGTCCCAGCCACGCGTCGATCATCGTGAGCTTGGCGCCGTAGTTGGCCCGGATCTGGCGGGCCTGCTCGGGCGTGAGCACGCCACGTTCGAGGACCGCCTTGGCGTAGGGCGGCCAGATGAGGTGCGGACCTTCCCACTCGGGGTCGTACATCGACGCGTAGGGCTCGGGCGTGTCGAACGGCTCGTGCGGGTCGAACTCGTCGACGAACAGGAAGAACGGCGCGTCGTCGGGCGCCTCCTCCTCCAACCACCGCGCCGCCGCGGCCATCGTGCGCGGGCCCGGGAAGTCGTCCTCGCCTCGGAACCACCCTCTCGACGTCTCGTACGGCATCGACGGCCGCCCGAACGACGGCGCCCCCACCCAACTCGGGTCGGGCCTCGTCCGCCACGGGTCGCTCTCGTGGCCCCGTTCGTAGTCCCAGCCGGTGAAGTCGGTGTGATAGTTCTCGCCGCCGACCTCGAACAGGTGCGGGTGGTCGGTGACCAGCTTCGTCACCACGCCGGCGGACCGGAGCGGCACCGTGACCGGCTCTTCCCACAGCTCGATCGAGCCCCACGGCCGCCACAGGAAGTCGAGGGCACCACAGAGGATGTCGTGGCGCGCCGGCATGCACGGGAGCGAACCGGCGAAGTGGTGCTGGAAGCGGAGCGACCGCGCCGCCAACCGATCGAGGTTGGGCGTGTCGAACTCGGTGCTGCCGTAGGCGCCGACCATGTGGCGGTTGAGGCTGTCGAGAAGGAGGACCACGACGTTGGCTGGCGCGCCCGTCGGGGGCGCGAGCTCGGCCATGTCCCTTACCGCTTCCCCCGCCGCAGCACGCGGTCTCGAATGCCCCACCAGGTCACCAGCCCGAGGGCCTCGAACACGATGTTCCTCGACATCTTCGACTTGCCGAGGGTGCGGTCGACGAAGTCGATCGGCACCTCGACGATGCGCCCGCCCAGGTTGGCGACGCGGTACGTCATCTCGATCTGGAAGCCGTAGCCGTCGGCTCGAACGGTGTCGAGGTCCATGCGCGTGAGCATCTCGGCCCGGTACACGCGGTAGCCGGCG
>JAFATL010000338.1 GCA_019243975.1 Actinomycetota bacterium
ACAAGATCCAGTTCAAGCGGCTCGACGAGGACACCGAAGAGGCAGCCTCCTAAGGCGGTCGTGCGGCCCGGCACGCGCATCGTCCTCGGCGTTTCGGGGGGGATCGCCGCCTACAAGGCAGTGGAGGTGTGCCGGCAACTGGTCGACGCCGGCGCCCACGTGAGCCCCGTCCTCACCGAGGACGCGCTGCGCTTCGTCGGCGCCCTCACCTTCTCGGCCCTCGCGTCCGAACCGGCCCGCACCTCGTTGTGGGACGGGCCCGACCTCATTCCCCACACGCGCCTCGGTCAGCGTGCCGACCTCATCGTCATCGCGCCGGCCACCGCGCGCGTGATCGCCAAGTACGCGGCGGGCATCTCCGACGACTTGCTGACCGCGACGCTCCTCGCCACCCGCGCGCCCGTCGTGGTGTGCCCGGCGATGCACACCGAGATGTGGGAGCACCCGTCGGTGCAGGACAACCTGGCCACGCTGCGCGCCCGGGGCGTGCACATCGTCGACCCCGAGTCGGGCCGCTTGGCCGGTGGTGACGAGGGAACGGGCCGCCTGGCTGATCCGGCGCGCATCGTGGCGGCCATCGACGCGGTGCTCGGGCCCGGCGATCTCGACGGTGTGCACGTCGTCGTCACCGCCGGCGGCACGCGCGAGCCGATCGACCCGGTGCGCTTCATCGGCAATCGCTCGTCTGGGAAGCAGGGCCACGCCCTGGCCGACGAGGCCGCCGGGCGGGGGGCGCGGGTCACGCTGATCACGACCTCCGAGCGGGCTGCGTCCGCAGGCGTCGACGCGCGTCGCGTGGAGACGGCGGCCGAGATGGAGGCGGCGGTGCTCGACGTCGCAGCCGACGCCGACGTGGTGATCATGGCCGCGGCGGTCGCCGACTTCCGGCCCAAGGCCAGTGCGGCCCAGAAGATCAAGAAGGCCGAAGGCGTGCCCGAGGTCGTGCTCGAGGCCACCACCGACATCCTGGCCGAGCTCGGTCGCCGCAAGCGGCCCGGCCAGGTGCTGGTGGGCTTCGCGGCGGAGACCGACGACGTGCGGGCGCAGGCGGCCGACAAGCTCCGGCGCAAGCGCCTCGACCTCATCGTGGCCAATGACGTAACCGCCCCCGGAGCGGGGTTCTCGCACGACACCAACGAGGTGGTGATCCTGGGGGCCGACGGCTTGGAGCAGAATGTCGGGCTGCGGGACAAGCGGGGGGTGGCGCGAGAAGTGCTCGACGTCGTCGTTCCCCTCCTACGACGCACAGGCGCATAGAGGAGTAATCGTGGGCAGCAAGTACACATTCACGTCGGAGTCGGTGACCGAGGGTCATCCCGACAAGATGGCCGACCAGGTCTCGGACGCCGTCCTCGACGCCATCCTCGACGCCGACCCCAGTGGGCGCGTGGCCTGCGAGACGCTGCTCACGACCGGCCTCGTGGTCGTCGCCGGTGAGATCACCACCAACGCCTACGTCGAGATCCCCAAGCTGGTGCGGGAGACGATCTGCGAGATCGGTTACGACCGCGAGTCGTTCGGTTTCGACGGCAACACGTGCGGCGTGGTCACCGCCATCGACGAGCAGTCGCCCAACATCGCCCAAGGTGTCGACACCGCCCTCGAGGTGCGCAGCGGCAGCAGCGGTGAAGACCTGCTCAACGCGCAGGGCGCGGGCGACCAGGGAATGATGTTCGGCTTCGCCTGCGACGAGACCGACGACCTCATGCCGCTGCCGATCTGGCTGGCGCACCGGCTGGCCCAGCGCCTGTCGGAGGTGCGCAAGGCGGGGGTGCTGCCGTACCTGCGGCCCGACGGCAAGACGCAGGTCACGTTCGAGTACGAAGACGGCCGGCCCGTGCGCCTCAAGACCGTGCTCATCTCGACGCAGCACCAGCCCGGCCTCGACCTCGAGACGTTGCTCAAGCCCGACCTCAACGAGCACGTGATCCATCCGTTGCTGCCCGGGCAGTTCGCCGACGACAAGTACGAGGTGCTGGCCAACCCCACGGGCAAGTTCGAGCTGGGCGGCCCCCACGCCGACACCGGCCTCACCGGCCGCAAGATCATCGTCGACACTTACGGCGGCGCCGCCCGCCACGGCGGTGGTGCGTTCTCCGGCAAGGACCCGTCGAAGGTCGACCGCTCGGCCGCCTACGCGGCCCGCTGGGTGGCCAAGCACGTGGTCGGGGCGGGCGCGGCCCGTCGCTGCGAGATCCAGGTGGCGTACGCCATCGGTGTCGCCCGCCCGGTCTCCGTCCTGGTCGAAACGTTCGGCACCGAGCAGGTCGACCCGGCCAAGATCGAGCAGGCCGTCAACGAGGTGTTCGACCTCCGCCCGGCGGCCATCATCCGTGACCTCGACCTGCGCCGGCCCATCTACCGGCGCACGGCGGCGTACGGCCACTTCGGGCGGGCCGACAAGGAGTTCACCTGGGAGCGCCTCAGCAAGCTCGACCAAATGAAGCAAGCGCTCGGGCTGTAACCAGCCCGAGCGCAATCACATTGGTTCGCTCCGGGCTGCGCCCTGCGCTCACTCCGCCGGGCACCCCTGAGGGGCCCCGCCCGGCGGGCCCTTGTTGAGAGTTGTTCGAGTTCTTCCTGACGGACCCATAGACAAGTCGTTCGACTACCTCGTTCCCGAGTCGATGGATGCCGACGTTCGCGTCGGCACGCTGGTGCGGGTCGAGCTGCACGGGCGGCGCGTGCGGGGCTGGGTCGTGGCCGACGACGTGGAACCGCCTGCCGGCGTGCAGTTGCGACCGATCGCCAAGGTCACCGGCCGGGGCCCGTCGGCTGAACTGGTCGCCCTCGCCCACTGGGCGGCGTGGCGGTGGGCGGGCCGGCCCGCGCAGCTGCTGCATACGGCCTCGCCGCCGGTCGCCGTGCGCGAGCTCGCGAGTCGTACCGCGCGAGCAATTGCCGCGACTGCGAGTGAGCTGACGGCCGAGGCCTTGGCACGGCCGCGTTCGGTCGTGCGTATCGCGCCGGCCGCCGACCGGTACCCGTTGCTGGCCGCCGTGGCGCGAGCGCGTGACGCCCTGGTGCTGGCGCCGTCGGTCGAGAGCGCGGGTCGCCTGGCAGCGCGGCTTCGGCGCGACGGCCTACCAGTTGCGCTCATGCCGCACGACTGGGCGGCCGCCGCGGGCGGGAGCCACGTCGTCGTCGGCACGCGGGCGGCGGCGTGGGCGCCCGCCCCGACGCTGGGCGCCGTCGTCGTGCTCGACGCCCATGACGAGGTGTACCAGGAGGAACGGGCGCCGACCTGGAACGCGTGGGTCGTGGCGGCCCAGCGGGCTGCCCGCGCCGGTGTGCCGTGCCTGCTCGTCACGCCCTGCCCCACCCCCGACCATCTGGCGTGGGGGCCGGTCTTCCCTCCATCCCGAGCGGACGAACGCGAGGGCTGGCCCGTCGTGGAGGTGATCGACCGGCGCGCCGACGACCCTCGCACCGGCCTGTTCTCCGACCGGCTCGTCGCCGCGCTGCGAAGCGGCGAGCGCGTCGTGTGCGTGCTCAACCGCAAGGGCCGAGCGCGACTGCTCGCCTGCACCGCGTGCGGGGAGTTGGCGCGGTGCGACGTCTGCGGCGCGTCCGTGTCGCAAGACGCGCAGACCTTGCGGTGCGCGCACTGCGGCGCCACCCGTCCGCTGGTGTGCGCGTCGTGCGGCAGCACGCGCCTCAAGACGTTGCGGGCCGGTGTCACGCGCGTGCGCGAAGAACTGGAGGCGTTGGCCGGCCGTTCGGTCAGCGAGGTCACGGGCGACAGCGCTGCCGTCCCCGACACGCCGATCGTGGTTGGCACCGAGGCGGTGCTCCATCGGGTGCGCAACGCGGGGGTGGTCGCCTTCCTCGACTTCGACCAGGAGCTCCTCGCGCCCAGGTACCGCGCCGGTGACGAAGCGTTGGCGTTGCTCGTCCGGGCCGCCCGCTTGGTTGGGCCCCGCCGCAACGGTGGCCGTGTACTGGTGCAGACACGCGTCCCTGCCCACGACGTCCTCGACGCCGCCGTCAGCGCCGACCCGTCGGCGTGGGCAGCCGGGGAAGCGACTCGTCGGACCGAGCTCGGGCTGCCGCCGGCCACGGCCATGGCCGTGGTGTCGGGCGAGGCGGCGGGAGCGTTCGTGGCCGGCGTCGCCGGCATCGACGTGCAGGGTCCCGCCGACGGGCGCTACCGGCTGCGGGCGCCCGACCACGCCACCCTGTGCGACGCGTTGGCCGCAGCTCCTCGCCCGCCGGGCCGCCTGCGGATCGAGGTCGATCCTCTCCGCGTCTAGTTCTCAGAGCGTGGACGGCAGCCGGTAACCTCATGCCCCTCATGGCCCAGTACGACATCCGCGTGTTCGGCGACCCCGTCCTGCGCACGCCCACGCCGCCCGTCACCGACATCGATGGCGCCCTCAAGCAGCTGGTCGACGACATGCTCGAGACGATGTACGCGGCGCCCGGTGTGGGCCTGGCCGCCCCGCAGGTCGGCGTGCAGAAGCGGTTCTTCGTCTACGACGTCGGCGACGGTCCCGGCGTCGTGATCAACCCGGAGATCAAGGAGACCAGCGGCGAGTGGGAGCACGACGAGGGCTGCCTGTCGGTCCCCGGTCTGTTCTGGCCGATCACGCGCCCCAAGCTGGTGCACTTGGTGGGGCTCGACATCGATGGCAACGACATCGAGTTCGAGGCCGACGAGCTGTTGGCTCGCATGTTCCAGCACGAGGTCGACCACCTCGACGGCGTGCTGCTGCTGGCGCGATTGGATGGCGACCAGCGCAAGGAAGCCATGCGAACGCTGCGCAGCCGCACCCTCGACATCCCGAGTTAAGGCACACCCACGCGCCTCGTCTTCCTGGGCACCCCCGAGATGGCGGTCCCCAGCCTGCGCGCCCTCGTCGACGCCGGCCACGACGTCGCCCTCGTCGTCAGCCAGCCCGACAAGAAGCGGGGGAGGGGCGGCGGCCTCGCGCCCAGTCCGGTGAAAGCGGCGGCGCTCGAGCTGGGCCTGCCGGTCACCGACAAGGTCGACGATGCTCTCGAGGTGGGCGCCGAGCTCGGCGTGGTCGTGGCCTTCGGCCGGCTGATCAAGCCGCACGTGCTCGCCGAGCTGCCGATGGTCAACATCCACTTCTCGCTGCTGCCGCGCTGGCGCGGCGCCGCCCCGCTGGAGCGGGCCATTCTGGCCGGCGACACCGAGACCGGCGTGTGCCTGATGCAGCTCGAGGAGGGGCTCGACACCGGACCCGTGTACGCGTGCGAGCGGCTGGCGATCGGCCCCGAGGAGTCGGCCGACGAGCTGCGGGCCCGGCTGGTGGAGGCGGGCACGCGCATCCTGATCGACGCCCTCGAGCGCGGCCTGGGCGCGCCGACGCCGCAAGAGGGTGAGACGACCTACGCCGAGAAGCTCGACCCGGCCGAGCTTCGCCTCGATTGGCACCGTCCGGCCGACGAGCTGCATCGGGTCGTGCGGCTGGGCCGGGCGTGGTCGACGTTCCGGCACCACCGCCTGCGAGTGCTGGAGGCGCGCCTCGCGGAACACGGCGCCGGGCCCGGGGTCCTCGACGGCACGGTGGTCGGGGCCGGCGACGGTCGCGGCCTGGAACTGGTCACGGTCCAGCCTGAGGGCAAGGGGCCACAGCCGGCGGCGGCATGGCGCAACGGCGCCCGGCCGCAACCAGGCGAGACGTTCGAGTGACGTCTCCGGCCCGGTGAGCGATCGCACGGCGCGGGCCGTCGCGTTCGAAGCGCTGCGGCGCGTCGAGGAGGGGGCCTACGCCAACCTCGTGCTCCCGCCGCTGCTGGAGCGGTCAGGCCTGCCCGACCGCGACCGCCATCTCGTCACCGAGCTCGTCTACGGCACCACGCGCATGCGGCGGGCGTGCGACTTCGTGTTGGAGCCACTCTTCCGTCGCGAGGTCGAAGCCGACGTGCGCACCGCATTGCGCATGGGCGTGTACCAGCTGGTGTTCCTCGGCACGCCCCCGCACGCGGCGGTGTCGACCACGGTCGACGTGGCCCCGGCGCGCGCTCGTGGGTTCGTCAACGCCGTGTTGCGCCGGGTCACCGAGGCGGGCCGGCCCCGGTGGCCCAACCCCGCCACCGAGCTCAGCTATCCCGACTGGGTCGTGGAACGGCTGGTCGCCGAGCTGGGCGAGCACGACGCCATGGCCGCCCTGCGCCGGATGAACGTTCCGACGCCGCCTCACCGTCGGGCCGACGGCTACGTGCAGGACCCCGCGTCGCAGTGGGTGGCGGAGTCGGTCGACGCGGGCGCCACCGACGTCGTCGTCGACATCTGCGCGGCACCCGGGGG
>JAFATL010000364.1 GCA_019243975.1 Actinomycetota bacterium
GACGGCTACACCGGCACCACGCCGGTGCAGGTGGCCGAGCTGCTCGGCCTGCCGTCGATCACCTTCGCCAAGCACATCGAGATCGCCGACGGGAAGGTCAAGGTCGATCGCCAGACCGAGGCCGGGTACGACGAGGTCGAGTCTCCGCTGCCGGTGCTCGTCACCGTGACCGCAGGCGTCGTCGAGCCCCGCTACCCCTCCTTCAAGGGGATCATGGCCGCCAAGGGCAAGCCGGTCGAGGAGCTGAAGGTCGGCGACCTCGGCCTCGAGGCCAGCCAGGCCGGGTGGGCCGGCGCCGGCCAGGAGATCACCGGCATCGCCGCCGCCGAGGAGCGCCAGGCCGGCGAGATCGTCGTCGACGAAGGCGACGGCCACGAGAAGATCGTCCAGTTCCTCGAGAAGCTGAAGCTCGTCTAGGTCGTAGGGAGACAGAACACACATGGCTTTGAATTCCGTCTGGGTGCACGCCGAGTCGCTGAACGGCGAGGTGCGCCCGAGCTCCCTCGAGCTGCTCACCAAGGCCCGCGAGATCGCGGGTGAAGTCGTTGCCTTCTACGCGGGTGACGACGACGTCAACGCGCTGGCGCCCAAGCTCGGTTCCTACGGCGCCACCAAGGTGCTCGCCGTGGGCGACCTCGGCGGTGCACTGGTGGGCGTGCCCCTGGCCGCCGCGCTGGCCGCCCACATCCAGGGTGGCAACGCCCCCGACCTGATCCTGTTCCCGTCGACCTACGACGGCCGCGACACCGCTGGCCGCCTGTCGACGCGCCTCGACCGCACCGTGCTCACCAACGTGAGCGGCATGGAGCTCGAGGGCGACAAGCCGGTCGTGAGCCACCAGGTGTTCGGCGGCTCGACGATCGTGAAGGCCACGTTCACCGGTGAGAAGCCGTGGATCGTGCTCATCCGGCCGAAGACGTTCGCGGCGGAGGACGGCGGCGGCGGGGCCGCCGAGGTCGTCAACCTCGACGTGCCCGACACCGGCGCCACCAACGCGGCCAAGGTGCTGCAGCGCCACGTCGAAGAGACCACCGGTCCCAAGCTCGACGAGGCGGCAGTCGTCGTCTCCGGCGGGCGCGGCCTGGGCGAGGCCGACAAGTACTCGATGATCGAGGACCTGGCCAAGCTGCTCAAGGGCGCCGCTGGTGCGTCACGCGCCATCGTCGACGCCGGGTGGGTGCCCTACTCGCACCAGGTCGGCCAGACCGGCAAGACCGTGAAGCCCGACCTCTACATCGCCTGCGGGATCTCGGGTGCCACGCAGCACCTGGTGGGCATGAAGGGCTCGAAGAACATCGTCGCCATCAACAAGGACCAGGAGGCGCCGATCTTCGCCATCGCCGACCTCGGCATCGTCGGTGACGTGCACAAGGTCCTGCCCAAGCTGATCGAGGCCCTCAAGGCGAAGGCGTAACCCGCCACGTCTTGGTCCAACTGGGCCGGTAATCAACGCTGCGAGCCGGCCTTCGTCGAGCACCCCTCGACGGAGGCCGATCTCGTTGACCTCATCAAGCGAGCCGAAGGCGCGGGCCGTCGGGTCAAGGTGGTCGGGTCCGGCCACTCCTTCACCGACGCCGCCTGCACCGACGGTTCGTTGGTTGTGCTCGACCGCTATGCCCGTGTGCTGTCGGTCGACCGCGCCGCCGCCCAGGTCACCGTGCAGGCGGGCATCACCATCGCCGATCTGAACCGTGCCCTCGCAGCCGAAGGGCTCGCGCTGGAGAACCTCGGCGACATCGCCTACCAGACGATCTCGGGGGCGGTGTCGACGTCGACGCACGGCACCGGCGTGAAGCTGGGCGGGATCGCCCAGCAGATCGTCGGGCTGGAGCTGGTGACGGCCGACGGGTCCGTGCGCACGTGCTCGCGCGGCGAGGACCCCGACTTGTTCGACGCCGCGCGTGTCGGGGTGGGCGCGCTGGGGATCCTGTCGACGTTGACGCTGCAATGTGTGCCCGCGTTCAACCTGCACGCGCGCGAGGAGCCGATGAAGCTCGACCACGTGCTCGAGCACCTCGACGAGTACGTCGACGGCAACGAGCACTTCGAGTTCTTCTATGTGCCCCACACGCGAACGGCGCTGACCAAACGGAACAATCGCACCGACGCGCCCGCCGATGGCCAGTCGCGCTGGCGCGAGTTCTACGAGAAGGTGCTGATCGACAACGTGGGCTTCGGGTTCGCCCAGCGGGTCGGCAGCTACCGGCCGGACTGGTACCGGCCGATCATGCGGCGGCTACCAAGTACCGGGCGCAGCGACTACGTGAAGGCGAGCTACAGCACGTTCGCCAGCCCCCGGCTCGTGCACTTCTACGAGATGGAGTACAGCGTGCCGCGCGCCGCGTGCGCGGACCTGCTGCGCGAGGTCAAGGCGTGGATCGACGCCAGCGGGGAGCAGATCACGTTCCCCATCGAGGTGCGCTTCACCGCCGGCGACGACGTGTGGCTGTCGACCGCGCAGGGCCGCGAGTCGTGCTACATCGCCGTGCACGTGTACCGGGGCCGCCCCTACGAGCGCTACTTCCGCGCCGTCGAGTCGATCATGAACACGGTCGCGGGCCGTCCCCACTGGG
>JAFATL010000430.1 GCA_019243975.1 Actinomycetota bacterium
CGTTGGTCAGGCCTTCGATGGTGGTGATGGTGGCGCCGTCTGCCTGCACAGCGAGCATCAGGCACGACCGTACGGCGGCGCCGTCGAGCTCGACCGTGCATGCGCCGCACACGCCGTGTTCACACCCGAGGTGGGTGCCGGTGAGGCGCAGGTCGTCGCGAAGCACGTCGGCCAGCGTGCGCCGCACCTCGACGGTGTGCGTCCACGATTCGCCGTTGACCACCAGTGAGATGTCGGCGGTCTCGCCGTGCTGGCTCATGCCGCCGCCATCTTTCCGTTGGTCGTCGCCTCGGCAAGCGCTCTCCGGGTGAGCACGCCGGCGGCGTGCTGGCGGTAGGCGCGAGAGGCGTGGATGTCGTCGGGCGGTGCCAGTCGCGCCGACACGATGGCGGCCGCCTCTGCGATCGTCTCTTCGTTGGGCTGGCGCCCCACGAGCGACGCCTCGGCCTCGGCCACGCGGCACGGGACCGACGCGGCGCCGAAGAACGACAAGGCGGCGCTGGCGACGGTGCCGTCTTCGGCGGTCGTCACCATGGCGGCGATGCCGACCAGGGCGAAGTCGCCGTGGCGGCGGGAGAGCTCGTGCACCGCGGTGGTGGCGGAAGCCGGCCACGCCGGCAGGCGCACCTCGGTGAGCAGCTCGTCGGGCTCCAGCGCGGTGGACAGGTAGCCCTCGAAGAACTCCGCCGGCGTCAGTGTCCGTTCCCCGCGCGGCGAAGTGGCGACCAGCGTCGCGTCGAGGGCGAGCGCGACCGCAGGCAGTTCGGCGGCCGCGTCGGCGTGGGCCAAGCTCCCGCACACCGTCCCCCGATTGCGAATGGCCTGATGGCCGATGAGGGGGAGCGCCGCCGCCAGCATGGGCGACCCCGTCGTCACCAGCGGCGAGCGTTCGGCGGTGGCGTGCGTCACGGCCGCGCCAATGGCGATCCCGCCATCGCACTCCCGAATGGACGACAGTTCCGGCAGGCGGGAGATGTCGACGAGGTGCTCAGGTCGGGCCAGGCGCAGCGCCATCATCGGCAGGAGGCTCTGCCCGCCTGCCACCACCTTCGCCTCCTCGTGCTCGGCCAGGACCGCCAGCGCCTCTTGGAGGGAGTCGGGTCGGTGGTAGGTGAATGCAGGAAGCTTCACGGCCCGCGATCTTGCCAGCCGAGCAGTAGGTCCGCGCACCCCTGCGGGCGCCGGCCTAGGCCAGGAAGGGTCCGACGAGGGCGCGGAGCTGCTCGGGCCGCTGCATCACCTCGGTGTGCCGCGTCCCCGGCAGGACGGCGAGGCGACTGTCGGGGAACAGGTCGAGCATCTCGGCCGCGTGGTCCAGCCGGACGAAGTCGTGGTCGCCGATGACGAGAAGGGTCGGTGCCGTGATCGAGCGCACCTCGTCGTCGGTCCAGCCGGTCCAGTCGTGCACGACGGGCTGCAGCCGATCGAGGAACGGGAAGAGGCCGGCGGGGTCGGGCGCCACCGCCTCGTAGGCCGCCTGCCACGTCCCGAACTCCTCCTGCGTCGGGAGGCGCCAGTCGTTCTGCTCGGGCGCCGTGATCTCGGGGTGGTAGCCGTCCGGGCGGAGGTGGATCGCCGCCAGCACGAGACGGCGGACCTTGGCCGGGTGGCGGATGGCGACGCCCGTCGCGGTCAGGCCACCCAGGCTGAAGCCCCACAGGTCGGCCTGCTCGATGCCGAGGCGGTCGAGCAGCTCGGCGATGTCGTCGGCGAACCGGTTGATCGACATGGCCCGACCGGTGTCGGCCGTGTGGCCGTGGCCTTGCAACTCGACGCCGATGACCCGGCGCCCCTGGGTCAGCCAGGGGAGCACGTCGCCGAAGCTCCCCCCGAACGTCATGATCCCGCCGTGCAAGGCCACGAGCGGTGGCCCGTCCGCGTCGCCGTGCTCCTCCCACCAGATGGGAACGCCGTCGATCTCTTCGTAAGGCATGCCTGTACGACGCTAGGCGGCGAGCAAACTCATCGGTGTTGCGAGGTCAACCGGCGCGGATGTGCGATGGCGCGTCGAGGTCGGCGGCCATGTGGGCGGAGCGGTTGGCCATCGCCATGAACATGGCAGCACCGCGGTCGGTGCGCCCGACCATCATCGACGCGAAGACGGCCATGATCAGGCTGGCGTAACTGGACCTGACGTAGTCGTCCCAGCACTGGTCGAACGAGTAGCCGTCGACGCCGTAGTCGTCGAC
>JAFATL010000070.1 GCA_019243975.1 Actinomycetota bacterium
TGCTCAAGGGTTGCATCGGGCGGCGATCGCTCAACTCGGGCTCCACCAGCACGTGGGCGTTCACCAAAGGTCCGACGTGGATCGTGCTGGGCACCGACCACAAGGCCGTCGCCACCGTCGGGCGCGCCCTCCACACGTCAGTCCAGACGGCCCCCTGCTGAGCGATCACGTGGGCCGACGTCTCACCACCGGACTCGCCGGCCTCGGCCTGGCACTGGCGCTGATGTCGGCCACGTGGGCCGGGGCAGCCGCCGCCGACAGCCATGCATCGATCAGCGTGTCGGCGCCGTCGGCGTCGCCCGGTGCGCAGGTCTTCGTCGTGGGCCAGGGCTTCCCCGCCCACTCGGTCGTTCGCCTCGCCATCTGCGGCAACGCCGCCACCCGTGGATCCGTCGACTGCGACCAGGAGTCGTCGTCGACGCTGGCGCCGTCGGACCAGGGCGACTTCCGCGTCCCGATCCCGGTCGTCGCTCCCCCGACCAGCTGCCCGTGCGTCGTGCAGGCCACGTCGACGGCGCTCGATGCGCCCATCGCCGTCCCTCTCGTGGTCACTGGCGTTCCCGTCGGGCCCATCCAGCAAGTGGTCGTCAGCGAGACCCCGCTCAAGGTCGTCTCGGCCGAGCTCACCGGGTGGGGCCCGCTCACCGCCTGGTTCGGCGCCGGGCCCCAGCGCATGCTCGTCCTCACGCTGCGCAACCCGACGAGCCAGCCCATGGATCTGCCCGCCTTCACCCTCACCAGGGGCCGGCACGCGCCCGACACGATCGTGCGGTCGGTCGAGCTCGGGACGCTGGCGGCAGGCGAGACGCGGACCTACCGCATCCCCGTGCGCTTCGACGTGGTCGCCGTGGGCGATCTGTCGGTCGGCGGCGAGGTCGGCGTGGCCGGGCAGTCGGCCACCTTCACCGCCGCCAGCCGCGCCGTCCCGTGGGGCCTCGTCGTGCTGGCGATCGTGGGCGTGCAACTGGCGCTCCTCGGCCTGCGGGACCGGGCCCGGCGGCGCCTCGTCGTGCCCCGTCGGGTCCCGCTGCTGGCGCGCCCTCGCCGCGTCTCGGCCTTCGACGTGGCCGACCCCATGGACTACTGGGACTTCCCGTCGCCGCCGATTTCCTAGGCATACCGCTCATGCGGTACGAATGGTGCGGTGCTGGGGGCCATTCGTACGATCACGCTCAATCCGACGCCGCAGGCGGCGCACTCCACCATCAGCATCTCGTCGTGGCTGGTGGGTTCGGTGGTGCCGATGTGGATCATGGCCCGAGCCACCATCGCGTCGTTCCGGGTTGCATGGCGCCTGGGGAAGCGCCGCCGGGTGGCCGCCCACGGCGACGTCGCCCTCGCCTCGGCGTAGCCCTTACTGCGCCGCTGGCCGGAGCAGGTCGGTGACCGTCACCAGCGCGTAGCCGCGGGCACGCAGGCCGGTGACGATGTCGGGCAGAGCGTCGGCGGTGAGTGGCGCCGTGTTGCCGCCGGTCACGTGCATCACCACGATCGACCCGTTGTGGGCCTGCGACAGCACGGTGTCGACGATGGCCCGCACCGACGTGCCGAAGGCGTCGCCACTCGCCACATCGACGCCGATCACAGCCACGTGCGTGGACGCGATGGCGGCCAGGGAAGTGCGGTCATAGCAGTCACCGGGGAACCGGAAGTAGGGCACCGGGTGGTCGGTGAACCGGCGCAACACGTCGAACGACTGCATGACGTCGGCCGCCATCTCGCCGACCGGCAGCCCGCCGAGGCCGTAACAGGGCGTGTGGAACGCGCGATGCGAGTAGGAGTGGCTGCCGAGCTCGAACAGCGGGTCGGCGGCGAGGCGCGCCGTCGTGTCCGGGTACCGCTCCATCCACTTACCGGCGAGGAAGAACGTGGCCGGCACGTGCATACCGTCGAGCTCGTCGATGACGGCGACGTTTTGTCGAACGACGCCACCTTGCCGTCGTCGAGCTCCCTGATCATGGCGTCGGTGAGGTTGGAGTCGAACGTGAGAGCGACCGCATGCCGGTCGGTCGGGCCGTGGTCGATCACCGTGGGCGGACCGGGCAAGGGGATGGTGGTGCTGGTGGTGATTGACGGCGGCGCGGCGGTCGACGTCGTGGTAGCCGGCGCGGGCTTCGACAACAACACGCGCACCTCGCGGGCGCGCACGGGCCGCCGGACGGGGGCCTGGAGGGCAGTGGCCGCCGTCGGTCGGTGCACCGCCGCCAGCGCGATGGCGAACGCGGCGACGAGCGGCACGGCCAGCACCCGATGGGCAGGCGCCCCCCGGCGTGAGTCCACGGCATCTGTCTACTCACTACGACCGGGAGATACGGTGACCCGGCTCCGACCATGAAGATCCGCTCATCTGTCGCGCCCGCCGCGCTCGCCGTGTTCCTCGTGGCCGTCGCCATCCGGCTGGCGTTCCTCGCCGCCGTGCCCGGGTGGCACCTCGACACCGACCACCTCACCGGCGACTCGATCGACTTCCACACGCTGGCCGTCAACCTCGACCACGGTCGCGGCTACGCGCTCGAGTGGCGCGGTGCCGGACCGTTGCGGGGCCACCTGCGTCCCACCGCCTTCCGGGCGCCGGTGTGGCCGGCGATGGTGGCGGGCGTCTACAAGGTCACGGGCTCGTCGTCGCCGACGACCGGCCGCGTCGCCGTCGTGCTCATCGACGCGGCCACCTGCGCGCTCGTGGTTGTGTTGGGGACGCGCCTCGCCACCCGCCGCGTCGGCGTCGCGGCCGGACTGCTGTGCGTCATCTACCTGCCGCTGCTCGCCAACACCACCCAGCTGCTGAGCGACCCGCTGTTCGGGCTGCTGATGGTGCTCGTGCTGCTGGCCGCCGACCACTACCGGCGAGCGCCGTCGCTGGGCCGGGCCGCGGTTGTCGGGCTGTTACTTGGCGTGTCGATCCTCACGCGCGCCAACGGCTCGTTGGTGGCCATCCCGATCGTGTTGTGGATGGCATGGACGGCGCGTCGGTCCGGTTGGCCGGTCGTCTTCGCCCGTGCCGGTGTCGCCGCCCTCGTCGGCGTCGCCGTGATCGTCCCGTGGCTCGTGCGCAACGAGGTGCGCATGCACGCCTTCGTCCCGGTAGCGACCCAGAGCGGGAGCGTGCTCGGCGGCGCGTACAACTCGAAGATGACCGACCGCGGCAACCCGAGCTGGGGCACGTGGGACTACGCGTCAGTG
>JAFATL010000146.1 GCA_019243975.1 Actinomycetota bacterium
ACATCACGGTGATCGTCAGCCGCATGGAGCCCGAGCGCCTCAACCGGGCCCGGGCCCGTCAGGCGGCCGAGGCCAGCGCCCGTCGCGCCCGTCGGGTCGCCGGCGGCCGCCGGGCCTCCGAAGCCACCCAGGCCGAGGCGCGCGAGGGCAGCCGCCGTCGCCGCCGGGGCGCGGCCGCGCAAGCGGCCGAGGAAGTGGCGGAGGCAGCCGAAGCCGAGGGCATCGTCGACGTGGACGCCGAGGCAGTGGCCCAAGCCGACGAGGTGGCGGAGGAGATGGCCGAAGAGGCGGCGGTCGAGGAAGCGCCTGCCATCGAAGCCGAGGACATCGTCGATACGGACGCCGCAGGCGTCGAGGCGGCACAAGCCAGCACCGCTCTCGAGGCAGCGGAAGCGGCGGCAGCAGAGCAAGCGCCTGCCGACGAAGCGCCTGCTGAAGAGGCAACAACTGAGGAAGAAGGCGATCAGTAGTGGGCCAGAAGGTCAATCCCTACGGGTTCCGCCTCGGCGTCACGACCGACTGGAAGTCGCGCTGGTTCACCGACCGCGACTACCAGGACTACGTCGTCGAGGACTGGAAGATCCGCGACTACCTGATGAAGGAGCTGGAGCGGGCGGCCGTCAGCCGCATCGAGGTGGAGCGCACGCGCGATCGCCTGCGCATCGACGTGCACACCGCTCGCCCCGGCATCGTCATCGGCCGCCGCGGCGCGGAGGCCGACCGCCTGCGCACCTACCTGGCCAAGCTCACCGGCAACGCCAAGGTGCAGCTCAACATCCAGGAGATCAAGCAGCCCGAGCTCGACGCTGCCCTCATCGCTCAGGGGATCGCCGACCAGCTGGCCGGTCGTGTGAGCTTCCGCCGGGCCATGAAGCGGGCCGTGCAGACCGTGCAGAAGGCGGGCGCCCAGGGCATCCGCGTGCAGTGCGCCGGCCGCCTCGGCGGTTCGGAGATGAGCCGCAAGGAGTTCTACCGCGAGGGTCGGGTGCCGCTGCACACGCTGCGCGCCGACATCGACTACGGCTTCCGCGAGGCCCGCACCACCTTCGGCCGCATCGGCGTGAAGGTGTGGATCTACAAGGGCGACATCCTCCCCTACAAGATCTCGGGCGAAGACAAGATCAGCCGCGAGGCCGCCATGGCCGTCGGCGAGACGTCGGGCCAGGCCCGCCCCCGCCGCGTCATCTCGGCCGGTGGTGGCCGTCGCCGTCCCGACCAGGGCGAGCCCGGCGAGCCCGGCATTGCCGGCACCGAGGCGCCCGAGGACACCGCCGCACCCCCGACCGAGGCGGAGCCCGCCGCCCTCATCCAGGAGGTCGACCCCGACCTCGAGCGCCTGCTGGCGGAAGAGGAAGACATCGAGCGCCGCACGCGCGAGCACCACGAGGCGCCGCACTTCCACAAGGACGTCGACTGATGTTGATGCCCCGCAAGGTCAAGCACCGCAAGCAGCAGCGCGGACGGCGCGGCGGTCTGGCCAAGGGCGGCACGACCATCACGTTCGGCGACTACGGCATCCAAGCCTTGGAGCCGGCGTGGATCACTGCCCGCCAGATCGAAGCCGCTCGAATCGCCATGACCCGCCACGTCAAGCGCGGCGGCAAGGTGTGGATCCGGATCTTCCCCGACAAGCCCGTCACCGCCAAGCCGGCCGAGACGCGCATGGGTTCGGGCAAGGGCAACCCCGAGCTGTGGGTGGCCGTGGTCAAGCCGGGCCGCATCATGTTCGAGCTGGCCGGTGTCAACGAGGAGCTGGCCAAGGGCGCCATGGAGCGCGCCATCCAGAAGCTCCCGATCAAGGCCAAGTTCGTCACCCGCCGCCAGCAGCAGGAGGAGGTGGAGGTCGGATGAAGTCCGGTGAGCTGCGCAACATGGACGACGACGAGCTCGGCCGCCGCCTGGCCGAGTCGAAGCAGGAGCTGTTCAACCTCCGCTTCCAGCACGTGACGGGCCAGCTCGACAACTACGCGCGCCTGAGCCAGTTGAAGAAGGACGTGGCTCGCATCCACACCGTGCTGCGCGAGCGGGAGATTCAGGCGGCGGAGTCACAGGAGACCGCCGCTGCGTCGGCAGGGAGTGAAGGCTGATGTCAGAGCAGGCCAGTCCCGCCCAGCGCCCCAACGGCCGCAAGGTCCGTGAGGGCGTGGTGGCGTCGTCGGCGATGGACAAGACCGCCGTTGTGTCCGTCGTCGAGCGCGTGCGCCATCCCCGCTACGCCAAGACGGTGCAGCGCACCAAGCGCCTGTACGTGCACGACGAGGCCAACGACCTCAAGGTCGGCGACCGCGTGCGCGTCCAGGAGACGCGCCCGCTCTCGAAGACCAAGCGCTGGCGGCTTGTCGAGGTTCTGGAGCGCGCCAAGTGATCCAACAGGAATCCCGACTTCGGGTGGCCGACAACTCCGGCGCCAAGGAGGTGCTCTGCATCAAGGTGCTGGGCGGCTCCAAGCGCCGGTACGCGTCGATCGGCGACATCTTCGTCGCCACCGTCAAGGACGCCATCCCCGGCGCGGCCGTGAAGAAGGGCGACGTCGTGAAGTGCGTCGTCGTCCGTACGAAGAAGGAGCGTCGCCGTCCCGACGGCAGCCACATCCGCTTCGACGAGAACGCCGCTGTGCTCATCAACGACCAGCAGCAGCCGCGCGGTACCCGCATCTTCGGTCCGGTCGGTCGCGAGCTGCGCGACAAGCGGTTCATGCGAATCATCTCCCTGGCCCCCGAGGTGCTGTGATGGG
>JAFATL010000202.1 GCA_019243975.1 Actinomycetota bacterium
CGTCACGAAACGCCAGCACTCGGCCGTCGGGCTGGCGCACCCGCACGGTGAGGACGCGGGGAGAAAAGCGCACGTCGAACCGGGTGCCGTCCCGCGTGAGCCGCCACCGGTCGCGGGTGGTCTCGTCGCCCGGTTGGCTGGCCTCCACCACGTAGCAGCCGCCGGCCGCGAGGTGGCGCGCGACGCAGGCAAAGTGGGCACGCAGGGCCTCTTCGGATGAGAGGTGACCGACGGCGCCCGCCATGAGCAGGATCAGCCCGAAGCGCCCGCCCAGAGAGAAGTCGGTCATGTCGCCGACTTGCGCATCGATGCGCACGCCGGCCCCACGGGCGCGCCGGGCGGCATGGCGGACCATGGCGGGCGACAGGTCGAGGGCGGTCACGTCCACCCCTCGCCGGGCCAGCTCGATCCCGTGGGCGGCGGGGCCGGCCGCCAGCTCGAGGGCGCGCGCACGTGCGCCGCCGACCCATCGCACGATGGCGTCGACTTCGGCGGGGATGTCGCGAAATGAGAACGCGGCCTCGTACAGCTCGGGGCGGCTGTAGATGCTCGGCACAGCCCACTCCAAGATAGTTCGAGGGCTGAACTAATATGGGGACGTGCCCACCGACGACGTTCGCGCTGCCGTCCGCACCCTCGCCCGCCTGTCGCGCCTGCTCGAGCGGGGCGGCGGCGACCTGTCGCTGCCCCAGTTCCGCCTGCTGGCCATGGTCGAGCGGGGCCAGCGGGCGTCGTTCCTCGCCGACAAGCTGACCGTCGCCAAGCCGACGGTGACCGCCCTGGTCGACGGTCTCGTGGAGCGGGGCTACGTCTCGCGCACGCAGTCGCCCGACGACAAGCGGGCCACCCAGATCTCCCTCACGGCGGCGGGCCGCAAAGCGCTGAAGGCGGCCGAGACCGACATGGCCGAGCGCCTCGACGGGCTGCTCGATCGAACCGCCGACCCGCGCGCTGTGCTCGACTCCCTCGCCGCCCTGCAGGGCGCGCTGGAGGAAGCGTTCGAGGAGCGCATGAGCGCCGGGGCCACTCGCCGATGAGCGACCCGCAGCGCACCGCCGGGTGGGGCCCCTCAGGGGTGCCCGGCGGAGCGAGCGCAGGGCGAAGCCCGCAGCGAGCCAATGTGACAGTCGGGTGGATCCGCCGCCTCCTCCCCTATCTCGCCCGCCACAAGCGCAATGTCGCCCTCGCCTTCGGCGTGGCGATCATCGGCATGATCATCGCCGCCTTCACGCCCTACGTGGAGAAGGTGCTGCTCGACGACGTGGTGCTGCACCACCGCCGCAGCATGTGGCCGTGGCTCAGCATGCTGATCGCGGCCGGCGTCATTCGCTTCGGCGCCGCCTACGTCCGCCGCTACTTCGGCGGCCGGGTTGCCCTCGACGTGCAGTACGACCTGCGCACCGCCATCTTCGACTGCCTGCAGCGACTCGACTTCGCCAGCCACGACGAGTTGCAGACGGGCCAGCTGGTGTCGCGCGCCAGCTCCGACGTCGCGCTGTTGCAGGGCCTGCTGGCGTGGCTGCCGATCATGAGCGGCAACCTGGTGATGCTCATCGTGTCGCTCGGCTTCATGCTCTGGCTGTCGCCGATGCTCACGATCGTCGCCCTGCTGGTCATCCCCGCGGTCTTGCTCGTCGCCCTTCGCATGCGCACGAGCGTCTTCCCCGCCAGCTGGGACGCGCAGCAGCGCGCCGCCGAAGTCGCCGGTGTCGTCGACGAAGCCGTGACCGGCGTCCGCGTGGTGAAGGGCTTCGGTCAGGAGCAGCGCGAACTGGCGCGCCTCACCGACGCCAGCCGCGACCTGTTCGGCTCACGGCTGCGCGCCGTGCGCATCCAGGCCAAGTACGCGTCCATGCTGCAGGCGCTACCCGCGTTCGGCCAGGTCGGCGTGATGGCGCTGGGTGGTTGGCTGGCATTGCACGGCCGCATCACCCTGGGCACCTTCCTGGCCTTCTCCACCTATCTCGTGCAGCTGGTGGCGCCGGCGCGCATGTTCGCCGGCATCGTGGCCATTGGCCAGCAGGCCCGGGCCGGCGTCGAGCGCATCATGGAGCTGCTCGACTCCAACCCGCTCGTGGCCGAGCAACCCGACGCCATCGACATGCCGCGGGCGACGGGCGACGTGCGCTTCGACGGCGTGCGCTTCGGCTACCTCCGGTCGGAGCCG
>JAFATL010000238.1 GCA_019243975.1 Actinomycetota bacterium
AGCTGGTGCTGGTGAAGGGTGCCGTGCCCGGCCCCCGCGGCGGCCTCGTGCTGATCAGGAACGCGGTGAAGAGCTGATGCCGAACAAGAGCTCCGCATCCCTCGACTCGTCGATCTTCGGCATCAAGCCGAACGTGGCGGTCATGCACCAGGTGGTCACCGCCCAGCTGGCGGGGGCCCGCTCCGGAACCCAGAGCACCAAAACGCGTGCCGAGGTGTCGGGCGGCGGTGCCAAGCCGTGGCGCCAGAAGGGCACCGGCCGGGCCCGCCAGGGTTCCAACCGGGCGCCGCACTGGTCCGGCGGTGGCGTCACCCACGCGCCCAAGCCCCGCTCGTACGCGCAGAAGACGCCCAAGAAGATGGTGCAGCTGGCGCTGCGCTCGGCCCTGTCCGATCGGGCGGCCGAGAACAAGGTGCTCGTGGTCGACGCGTGGGATTTCGGGGCGCCCCGCACCAAGGACGCCAAGGCCCTCCTCGCCACGCTGGGTGTCACCGGCAAGGCGCTGATCGTCGTCGGCCGTGACGACCTCAACGCCGCCATGTCGTTCCGCAACCTGGCCGAGGTGCACGTGCTGCTCGACGGCGAGCTCAACGCCTACGACGTGCTGTGCAACGACTGGATCGTGTTCAGCGAGGCCACCCTGCCCAAGGCCAAGACGGATGCTCCGGCGGCCGTGCCGGCGGCAGCCCCCGCGCCCGCCACTGAAGTGAAGGAGACGGCGGAGTGAGAGATCCCCGCGACGTCATCCTCAAGCCGGTCGTTTCGGAGAAGTCCTACGCCCTGCTCGACAACGGCGTGTACACGTTCATCGTCGCTCCCGACGCCAACAAGACCGAGATCCGCCAGGCGGTGGAGTCGATCTTCAACGTGCGGGTCGACAAGGTGAACACGTCCAACCGCAAGGGCAAGCGCAAGCGCAACCGCCGCAACTTCACCTACGGCCAACGCCCCAACCGCAAGCGGGCGATCGTCACCCTGCACGGCGACGACCGCATCGATCTCTTCGAGAGCTGATTCGTAGATGCCCCTTCGCAAGCGCAAGCCCACCAGCCCCGGCCGCCGGTTCCAGACCGTCTCCGACTTCTCGGAGATCACCAAGACGCGGCCGGAGAAGTCGCTGCTGGCGCCCAAGCCCAGCACCGGCGGGCGCAACAGCTACGGCCGCAAGACGGCCCGCCACAAGGGCGGTGGCCACAAGCAGCAGTACCGCATCGTTGACTTCCGCCGGAACAAGGACGGCGTGCCCGCCAAGGTCGCAGCCGTCGAGTACGACCCCAACCGCAACGCCCGCATCCTGCTGCTGCACTACCTCGACGGCGAGAAGCGCTACATCCTGGCGCCGGCGCGCGTGAAGGTCGGCGACCTGCTGCAGAGCGGGCAGGGTTCCGAGATCAAGCCCGGCAACGCACTGCCGATGCGCTACATCCCCGTCGGTACCACCATCCACAACGTCGAGCTCAAGCCGGGCCAGGGCGGCAAGATCGCCCGGGGTGCGGGCATGAGCGTGCAGCTCGTCGCCAAGGAAGGCGACTTCGCCACCCTGCGCCTGCCGAGCACGGAGATGCGGCGAGTGCCGATCGACTGCCGGGCGACGATCGGCGAGGTCGGGAACGCCGAGGCTGAGCTGATCAAGATCGGCAAGGCGGGCCGCAACCGCTGGAAGGGCGTGCGCCCGCAGACCCGCGGCGTGGCCATGAACCCCGTCGACCACCCGCTCGGTGGTGGCGAGGGCAAGAGCTCCGGTGGCCGGCACCCGGTGTCGCCGTGGGGCAAGCCCGAAGGCCGTACCCGCCAGAAGGACAAGGACTCCGACCGGCTCATCATCCGTCGCCGTCGCACGCGCGGGTCCAGGAGGTAACGATGCCCCGCAGCCTGAAGAAGGGCCCCTTCGTCGACGACCATCTGCTCAAGAAGGTCGACGCGCTGAACTCCCAGAACGAAAAGCGCGTCATCAAGACGTGGTCGCGCCGCTCCACGATCATCCCCGACATGGTCGGGCACACCATCGCTGTGCACGACGGCCGCAAGCACGTGCCCGTGTACATCACCGAGTCGATGGTCGGTCACAAGCTCGGCGAGTTCGCCCCCACCCGCACGTTCCGCTTCCATGCGGGCCAAGAGCGCGCAGGACGTCGATGACCGGTCCCAAGACCAACGAGCGTCCGGGCACGCGCGCCGTCCTTCGGCACGCGTGGGTGTCGGCGCCCAAGGTGCGCGTGGTGCTCGACCTCATCCGCGGCCTCGAGGTGCAGCGGGCCCGTGAGGTGCTCAAGTTCTGCGAGCGCGACGCCGCCACCCTGGTGGGCAAGCTGCTCGACTCGGCCGTCGCCAACGCCGAGAAGAACGACAACCTTCTCGGCGACGAGCTGTACGTGTCGGCTTGCTACGCCGACGAGGGCCGCACCAACAAGCGGTGGCGTCCGCGGGCGCGCGGCCGGGCCACCCGCATCCGCAAGCGCAGCAGCCACATCACGGTGATCGTCAGCCGCATGGAGCCCGAGCGCCTCAACCGGGCCCGGGCCCGCCAGGCCGCTGAGGCCAGCGCCCGTCGCGCCCGCCGGGTCGCCGGCGGCCGCCGCGCCTCCGAAGCCACCCAGGCCGAGGCACGCGAGGGGAGCCGCCGTCGCCGCCGGGGCGCCGCCGCGCAAGCGGCCGAGGAAGTGGCGGAGGCAGCTGAAGCCGAGGGGATCGTCGACGTGGACGCCGAGGCAGTGGCCCAAGCCGACGAGGTGGCGGAGGAGATGGCCGAAGAGG
>JAFATL010000477.1 GCA_019243975.1 Actinomycetota bacterium
AGATGTACAGCGGCGGCGCGCCCTACTTCACCGAGACGTTGCCCACCTACGGCCAGACGTCGTCGGCGTTCGTGGTGGAGACCGACGACTGGCTGCTGATCGGCCTCGACACCGCCTACGACGAGTACACATTGGCCGACGGGCAGCTCGAGTGGTTGGGCGAAGTCCTGCAGAACCAAGGCGACCGCGGTGTGGTGCTGCTGTCGCACCACATGCTGTATCCCCGCTACCCGTCGCAGCACGAGTCGCCCGCCGGACTGCAGAGGCAGCTGGCCGACGTGCTCAACTCCCGGCGCGTCACCGCCTGGTACTGGGGTCACGAGCACCTGTGCTCGATCTTCGACCCGCACCCAAACTGGGGTCTGTACGGGCGGTGCGTGGGTCACAGCGGGTACCCGTACGGCCGCAAGGACTTCGGCGACGCGCCGCTGGAGAAGTTGGCGCATGACGCGTCGTTCCGCACCGTGGCGGCCCGTGCGGAGGCACCGCAGTCGCTCGTGCTCGACGGGCCCAACCACGACATCGGGGAGCACGCCGACAAGTACGGGCCCAACGGCTTCATGACCATCGAGCTGCACCCCGGTCGCTTGCGCGAGGCCGTGTGTGACGCCGACGGTCGCGAGCTGTGGTCGAACGAGTTCGATGTCGCGCGGCCTTGACGTCGAGGCGTTCCGGGCTCGGGCCGAGCGCACGCTGCGCGACTCCGACATCGCCGACGCGCACGATCGCTTCCGCAACCTGGTCGGCCCATTACCGGAGGAGATGACCGACCTGGCCCGCCAGGCGTTCGACGACCTGCGCGACGGCCAGACGCCGAGCCCCGACGCCCTCCACGCGCTCGAGCTCGCCATCCGCATGCACCGGCCCGCGCTGCTCGTGCGCGACACCGACATCGACGCGCTGCCGACGGAGGCGGCCCCCGCGTTCCCCGAGTGGAAGGGCTTCACCACCGCGGTGCGCAACCACATGGGCGCGGTGGGATGCGTGCAGCGCGTGCACGGGTCGGCGGCCGAGCTGGTCGGCACCGGGTTCGCCATCAGCCCGACGGCGGTGGTGACCAATCGCCACGTCGTCGCCGCCCTCACGGGCGGCAACGGGACGCTGAAGGCCGGCGAGGCGCGCCTGTGCTTCGCCGACGGCGGCACCGCCGCCGCCCACACCGCGCCAGTGGTCGAGGTGCAGGCCACCCATCCGACCCTCGACGTCGCCGTGCTCCGCATCGACCCCGACGGCGACGCGCCCCGGCCGTTTGCGATGAGCCCGGCCGTCCCCGACGTGGGGCAGGCGGTGGCGGCCATCGGCTACCCCGACGACGACCCTCGCAGCGCCGGTTTCGACAAGCTGCTGTTCGCCGACGGCCTGGGCGTGAAGCGCGTCGCTCCCGGTGAGATCACCGGCGTGCACGACGACGCGTTCTTCCACGACTGCTCGACGCTGGGCGGCAGCTCAGGGTCGCCGGTCGTGTCGCTTCGTGACGCCTCGCTGGTCGGTGTGCACGCCGACGGCTGGTTCCTCGCCCGCAACGAGGGCGTGGTGGCGTGCAGCGCCCACGAGTTCCTCCTGTCGTTCGCCGCACCGGGGTAGGCGCGGCCGTGTGGCGCGTCATCGCATCGCTGTTCACGCTGCTCATCGCCGGGCGCACCGCCGCGCAGGCCGGCGTGTACCGAAGCCATCGCGACGTCGCCAACTTCGCCGCCGCCGTGGTGGGCGTGGCGCTCCTGCTCGCGTTGGTGGCGTCGTTCATCGTGACGCCCGGCTTCTGGGAGCACCTCGCCACGTTCCTCGTCGGCAAGAACGCCAGCCGGTAGGACGGCCGCGTACGGTCCATGGGGTGACTGCAACGGCCGCGTTGGAGCGAGCGCTCTCGGCGATCGACGATGTCGAAGGCGACGTGCGGGCGTGGGTGCACGTCGATCGCGACGCCGCCGCGTCGGCGGCCAGGGCGGTCGACGCCTCCGACGACGCGTTGGCCCTGCGCGGGCTGGTGCTGGGCGTGAAGGACGTGTTCGACACCGCCGACCTGCCGACCGAGTACGGGTCGCCGATCTACGCCGGGCACCGGCCCCGGGCCGACGCAGCCGCGGTGGCGATGCTGCGCGCCGCCGGTGCCGTCTGTCTGGGCAAGACGGTCACAGCCGAGTTCGCCCTGTTCCACCCCGGTCCGACGCACAACCCGCGCCGGCTCACGCACACGCCCGGCGGTTCGTCGAGTGGGTCGGCGGCGGTGGTGGCGGCCGGCATGGCCGACGTGGCGCTGGGGACGCAGACGGCGGGCTCGGTGATCCGGCCCGCCAGCTTCTGCGGCGTGTGGGGGTTCAAGCCGACATACGGGCGCGTCTCCATCGCCGGCCTCAAGCTGGTGTCGCCCCGGCTCGACACCGTCGGCTGGTTCGCCCGCTCGGTCGACGTGATCGACGCGGTGCGCGTGGCGTTGACCGGTGACGCGCCGTTCCCCAGCGACGCAGGACCTCGCATCGGTGTCGTCCGCACCGGGCACTGGGACGCGGCCGACGAGGACGGCCGGCAGGTCATCGAACACGCGGCCGGCCACGCCCGGGCGGCCGGCGCGACCGTCCTCGACCGGACGCTGGCGCCGCCCCTCGAAGCGCTCATCGACGACCAACGCATCGTCCAGGCCTACGAGGGCGCGCGGTCGCTGACCTACGAGCGCACGTGGCGGGCCGGCGATCTGTCGGATGAACTCCGGGAGCTCCTCGAGTGGAGCGCAGCCATCCCGACGACCGAGTACGAGCGCGTGCTCAACGCGGCGGCGGGAGCGGCCGTGCTCGTCGAGGCGCTCTTCGAGGATGTCGACGTGGTGCTGACGCCGGCGGTCGTCGGTGAAGCACCCGAGGGTTTGGCGTCGACCGGCGACCCCGTGTTCGCCCGGCTGTGGACGCTCCTCGGGCTGCCCGCGGTGAGCGTCCCCGGACTGACGGGGAGCACTGGTCTGCCGATCGGCGTGCAGCTGGTGGCCCGGTCAGGCGACGACGCCGGCCTCCTGGCGGCAGCGGCGTGGCTGGCGCCCCTGCTGGGGTGACGTGCCCTGCGTGGTGGTCGGGACCGGCGTCGATCCGGTGACCTCGCGCTTTTCAGGCGATTCGAGGCATCGCCACGGCACTGTGCGCCGCGGACCGCTCGCTGAACCCCTGGTCAGCGAGCTGGCTCTGCCCGTATCCGTCCATCCCTGACCGCCATTCGCCGGTGGTAGTGGCACGGTTGTGGCACGTCGCAGGCGGCCAGGTCCATCGCACGCCGAAATTCGCGCGGCGCGTCGAACTTCTGAGGGGTGTCAACGTCCGAATGGCCCGGGTGGGCTATGGCGGGACTCGGCCCTGATGCCTGATCGTGAGAGTTCGCGTCGGCGCCATGGTGGTTGCGGACGCGCAGGGGGAACGGGTCATGGGGGGAACTCAAGGGTTTACGCACGCTCGGGCCGGCAGCCGGGTGCGCTCCGCGGTCGCAGCCATTCTTCTGGTTGCGGTCGTCGCCGGGACGCAACACCCGACCGGGGCCGCCGTCGAGCGCGTGGATCTCACGTCGATCGCGAGCGCTGGCGGCGCTGCGCTCATGGCTGCGATGCATGGCGTCGAACACCTCGGTCGCTCCGCGGTGTCCTCGACGAGCAGGGCTGGTCGAGCGGTTGTGCGAGGCATCGTCGATCTCCCCCAGGTCGAC
>JAFATL010000554.1 GCA_019243975.1 Actinomycetota bacterium
CGTGAGCACGCCCCGGTCGCGCCGGTCGAGGGCGCACAGCGCGATGAGCCGGTCGCCGTCGACGAGGGCGCCCGTGTTGTCGACGGCCACCACCCGGTCAGCGTCGCCGTCGAAGGCCAGGCCGGCGTCGGCTCCGGCCGCCACCACCGCCTTCTGCAGGTCGTCAGGGTGGGTCGAGCCGCAGTCGCGGTTGATGTTGGTGCCGTCGGGGTCAGCGTGGATCACCTCGACGCGCGCGCCCGCCTCGGTGAACACGCGCTCGGCGACGGGTGACGACGCGCCGTTGGCGCAATCGAGCACGACATGCAGCCCTTCGAGTGAGCGACCCGCGAGCGACTGGAGGAGTTGCGTCACGTACCACCCGGGGGCGCCGGCATCCACGCTGATATGCCCCGTGGCCGCGGTCGACGCCGGCGTTTCCACCAGCGCTGCCAACTCCGCTTCGAGCCGCTCCTCGACTGCGTCGCTGAGCTTGCTGCCGCCCGGGGCGAACACCTTCACGCCGTTGTCGGTCCACGGGTTATGCGACGCCGAGACCACCGCGCCGGCCGCGCCGCGCGCCGCGCACAACCCGGCCACCGCCGGCGTCGGCAGCACGCCGATGTCGACCACGTCGGCGCCCTCGGCCGCCACGCCCCGGCTGAATGCGTGTTGCAGGTGCGGACCCGACTGACGAGTGTCGCGACCGACGATGAACGTGCGGGCGCCAAGTACTCGCGCCGCGGCCCGGCCCAGGTTGGTAACCAGGTCGACGGTGAGCTCCTCGTCCGCCACGCCACGGACCCCGTCGGTACCGAACTTGAGCGTCACGGCCGTGCCCCCACGAGGGCGAGACGCATTACCGCTTGGAGTACTGAGGAGCCTTGCGGGCCTTCTTGAGGCCGTACTTCTTGCTCTCCTTCACGCGCGCATCGCGGGTGAGGAACCCGGCGCGCTTCAGCGGCACGCGCGTCTCGGGGTCGAGCTCGGCCAGCGCCCGGGCGATGCCGAGGCGCAGGGCGCCCGCCTGGCCCGAGATGCCGCCGCCGTGCATGGTGGCGTCGATGTCGTAGACCTCGGCGGTGTTGGTCACCCGCAGCGGCTCGCTCACGATCATGCGGTGCGACGGCGAGGGGAAGTAGTCCTCGAACGTGCGCTTGTTGATGGTGATCGTCCCCTGTCCGGGCCGGATGCGCACGCGGGCGATTGCCTCCTTGCGGCGGCCGGTGGACTGGTTGAGGGGCTTGGTGGGCACGGTGCTCCTGGTCTTCGAGTGCGCTACGACGCCCGGCGGGCGCCGGCCACCTCGAGGGGCGACGGCGTCTGCGCGGCATGCGGATGATCGGGGCCGGCATACACCTTGAGCTTCTTCAGCATCATGCGGCCGAGGGTGGTCTTGGGGAGCATGCCCCGCACCGCCCGGCGAATCGCCTCTTCGGGCTTGGTGTCGAGGATCTCCTGGTAGGTCTGGGTCTTGAGGCCGCCCGGGTAGCCGGAGTGGCGGTAGGCGATCTTCTTGCTGGCCTTGTCGGCCGTCATCACGATCTTGGCGGCGTTGACCACGATGACGTGGTCGCCGGTGTCGACGTGGGGGGCGAACATCGGCTTGTGCTTGCCGCGCAGCACCCGCGCCACTTCGGTGGCGAGGCGGCCGAGGACCAACCCGTCGGCGTCGACGACGTGCCAGGCGCGTTGGATGTCGGCAGGCTTGGGTGAGTACGTGGGCACGCGAAGGGATCCTCTCGGGGCGCGCAGGACCCAGCAAGTGTAGGGGTGACGCCTGGGAGCGGCAAACAGCGCCTCATCACGGCCTGGTTGGGCACATTTATATCGTGATACGATTTAGATTGCCGTGAACATCCACTTCCCGGACCGACTGCGCGAACCCACGCCCCGCCTGTTCCTGGTCGTGATCGTCGCCGGCCTCATCGGCGGTGCCATCGGGGCGGCGTACATCGGGGCCCTCCACCTGCTCCAACGGGCCCTGTGGCCGACGCACTGGAGCCTGGTGCCCCACGGCGTCATCCTCGTGGCGGTCGGCGTCTCCGTCGTCGTCCTGACCAAACTGCTCGGCACCCCGGGCGATGTCGAGCTGCTCGTCGACAACATCCACGTGTCGGGCGGCGCCGAGGACCTGCGCCGGCTGCCGGCGCTCATCCCCATCTCCCTCCTCTGCATCTCCGCGGGTGGGGGTCTGGGGCCGGAGGCCCCCCTCGTGCAGACGACGGGCACGTTCGGCTCCTACGTGGCGCACCGGTTCGGCCTCGACGCCGCCGGTATGCGCATCGTGACGATCACGGGAATGGCAGCGGGGTTCACCGTGCTCTTCGGCGCGCCACTCGGCGCCACCGTGTTCGCCCTCGAGATCCTCCACCGCCGCGGGCTCGAGTACTACGAGGCGCTGATGCCGGGCGTGCTGGGCGCCCTCACCGGCTACGGGGTGTACGTCCTGATCACCCGGGTCGGGCTGCAGCCGGTGTGGCACCTGCCTGACACCGCCAGCATGCATGCGGGCGACCTCTTGTGGGCGGCCGGGTGTGGCGTGGTGGGAGCCGCCGTCGGCGCCGCGTTCACCTACCTCAACCAGTTCCTCCGCGCCGTGCTCCGGCGCATCCCGACCTCGCTGCGCCCCACGCTGGGTGGGCTCGCGCTGGCGCTGCTGGCATGGCTGTCGCCCTACGCGCTCACGTTCGGCGAGGCCCAGCTCGGCCACGCCGCCATCGCCAACCTGGCCCTGCGCACCCTGCTCCTCGCCGCCGCCGCCAAGCTGCTGGCGTCGAGTGTCACCCTCGCCAGCGGCTGGAAAGGCGGGTTCATCATCCCGCTGTTCTTCATCGGGATGTGCCTGGGCCGGGCCGGCCACATGACGTTCCACCACGCCAACGAGGCCGTGCTCATCGCCGCCCTCATGGTGGCGTGCAACGTGGCGGTCACGAAAACACCGCTGGGCTCGGTGCTCGTGGTGACGGAGATGGGCGGCGTGCATCTTCTGCCGACCACCCTCATCGCGGCCGTCGTGTCGTTCGTCCTTACGTCCAACGTGCACCTCATCGAGAGCCAGCGCCGCCGCAGCGACACGATGAGCACGGCGTCCACGGAAGAAGAGCCGGCGTGACCCGGCGCTCGGCTGAGGGACCGCTGACGGACGCCGAGTACCGCGTGCTGGGCCGCTTCCGCGTGGCCCTGCGCATCTTCCTGCGCTTCTCAGCCGACGCCGCCACCGCCGCCGGCATCACCCCCAACCAACACCAGCTCTTGCTCGCCATCCGCGCGTCGGACGCGGCGCCCTCGATCGGCGACATGGCGTACGCGCTGCAGCTGCGCCACCACTCCACCGTCGAGCTGGTCGACCGCGCCGTCGAGGCCGGCTTGGTGGCTCGTGAGACCGACGTCGACGACCGGCGCCGCCAGCGCCTGAGCCTCACGCGCGAAGGCGAACGCATCCTGGGTTCCCTGTCGGCGACGCATCGCGAGGAGCTGCGCCGTTTCCGCGAGGAGATGGCCGAGGTGCTCCGCGAGCTCGGGTGAATCGCGTCCACGCCAGGCCCGTAACCTGAATCGCATCGTCAACCTCGAGCAGATCCGCGACGCCGCGCAACGGTTGGACGGCGTCATCCGCCCGACGCCCGTCAGCCGGTCTGACGCGCTGTCGCGCTTGGCGGGGCGCGACGTCCTCTTGAAGCCCGAGTACCTGCAACGCACGGGTTCGTTCAAGGTGCGCGGTGCCTACAACTTCATCTCGCGTTTGGCACCGGGCGGCGAAGTCGTCGCCGCTTCGGCCGGCAACCACGCCCAAGGGGTGGCGCTGGCGGCGTCGCTCACCGGCTCGCGGTCGACGATCTTCATGCCCGCCAACGCCCCCCTACCCAAGGTCGAAGCCACGCGCGCCTACGGCGCCACCGTGCGACTGGTGGGCAACGTGGTCGACGACTGCATGGTCGGGGCCCGGGAGTACGCGGAGACGTCAGGGGCCGTGTTCGTGCCCCCGTTCGACGACGAGCTCGTCATCGCCGGCCAGGGCACCGTGGGTCTGGAGATCGCCAGCGAGGCGCCCGACGGCGAGGGCGGACCCGACCACGTGGTCGTCCCCGTGGGCGGCGGCGGCCTGATCGCGGGCGTCGCCAGCGCGCTGGGGTTCACGCGCCGGGGCGTGAAGGTGATCGGCGTCGAGGCCGAGAGTGCCGACGCCATGCGCCGGTCGGTGGCAGCGCGCCAGGTGGTCGCCGTCGACGGCGTGAGCACCATGGCCGATGGCATCGCCGTGAAGGCGCCGTCGGAGCTCACGCTGGCGCACGTGCTGGCGTACGTCGACGAGGTCATCACCGTCACCGAGGAGGAGATCAGCCACGCCCTCCTCCTGCTGCTCGAGCGCTGCAAGGCCGTCGTGGAGCCGGCCGGAGCGGTGGGCCTGGCCGCCATCCTCGCCGGCAAGGTCCCGGGCAAGGGCCCGGCCCTGGCCGTGCTGTCGGGCGGCAACGTCGACCCGCTCCTGCTGAGCAAGCTCATCGACTACGGCCTGTCGGCGGCGGGCCGCTACCTGGTGCTGCGCATCGTCCTCGACGACCGGCCCGGCGCGCTCGCGTCGCTCACCGACGCGGTGGCCCAGCTCGGCCTCAACGTGCTGTCGGTCGAGCACCACCGGTCCGGCGCCCGCGTCGGCGTCGACGAGGTCGAGGTGATGCTCACCCTCGAGACCCGCGATCCGCAGCACCGCGACGAAGTCGCCGCCGCCCTCGGCCGCGCCGGCTTCCGGGTGGAACTGGTCGGTTAGCTAGGCGGCGACGAGCACGCGCTCGTCGGCGGCGAGGCGCTCGTGCTCGGCCAAGGCGGCG
>JAFATL010000613.1 GCA_019243975.1 Actinomycetota bacterium
CGTCACCGGTCCGAAGCCGAGGGCGGTGGTGATCTCGCCCAGCCCCCGGTGCACGAGCCGGAGCGGTGGCGCCGAGTAGGCGAGGCTGATGACGACGCCGACGGCGCCGATCCACAACAGGCCCCACCCGCGCGTGGCGGCCAGGTAGAGACCGATGGCGACACCACCCACGTAACACGCCGACGCGGCGCTCACCACGGCGCGCCGCGACACCAAGCCGTACTGCAACACGCGCGATCCACCGCTGAACGGCGTGGGCGTGACGTTGGCCTTGTCGGCGCCGCTGGCGTCGTCGAACAGGTCGTTGGCCATGTTGAGGCCGAGGTGGATGAGAACGGCCCCGAGCATGGCGAGGCCGAACCAGCCCCACCCGAACCGGTGCTGGCGTGCCGCCACCGCCCCGCCCAGCGCCACCGGCACGATCGTGGCGGTGAGGAACGGCAGGCGCGTGGTGAGGAAGAACGTCCACCACGCCGACAGGCGGGGCCGGGCGCCCAGTTCGTCCATGTAGCGCTTGGCCTCGTCGACGGTGCGCTCGGCGTACTCGAAGAACGGCGTCTCGGCTTCGTCCCACCCGGTGGCCGACGTCACCCGCACCCGCAGCATGTGGCGCGCCGGGTCGACCAACGCCGTGCCCCATGCGTTGACGTAGCGGCGCTCGTCGTAGCCGATGCCGGGCTGGGGCCGGATGTGGCTGAACAACAGCCCCACCTCCTGCCCGTCGGCGGGCAGTGCCGAAGCGTCGAAGGGCCCGACTTCGATGACCGCGCCGGCGGCGTCGGCGACGAAGGGACCGGCGACCGTGAAGGGGTAGCCGTTGGCGTCGAGGAAGCTGACGACAGCGTGGTCGAAGCCGGCTGCCTTCTCGACTGCGGCGGCGGGGGAGAGCGCGGCCATCAGCCCGCTCCCGCCAGCTCGAACACCTGCGGTGGCGCCGACGTGTCGCCGCCCGCCCAGTACGTAACGCGCGTCGGCGCGATCTCGATCACCGAGCGCTCGAAGAACAGCGGAATGCCGAACCGCATCTTCACGAACTTCTCGATCACCGGCTCCTTGGCTCGCCACAGCGGCAGCAGGCGCTCCCAGTCGGTGTGCAGGTCGCCGTCGTGCACGACTGCATCGCCCTGCACGGTGGCGCGGGCGAAGGGCTGCGCGGGGACGCCAATCGGATCGGTCATGGCCACGCTCACGCGGGGGTTGGCCTTGATGTGGCGCAGCTTCTTCGAGAACAGCGCCGAGGACGTCATGTAGATGCGCGCGCCGTCGTACAGCGGGATGAGCGGGTAGCTGACCGGTCGGCCACGGCTGTCGACGACGGTGAGCTCGGCCACCAGCGCAGCGTCGACGAGAGCGGCAACCGGCGGCGGGAGGACACCGGGGGTGGGCACGCTTCGACGCTATGGGCAAGGGTGGTGGGTATGCGAGTTGACCTGATGGCGATGGGGACGAATCTGCGGGACACGGGCGCGTTGGCCAAGCAGGCCGCCGACGCCGGTTTCTCCGGCGCGCTGATCACCGAGTCGGGGCGCACCGCCTACCTGTCGTGCGCGGCCATTGCCCTGGCCGCGGACATCGACATCCTCACCGGCATCGCGGTGGCGTTCCCCCGCAGCCCGATGATCACGGCCAGCAACGCGTGGGAGTTGCAGGAGGCGAGCAACGGTCGCTTCCGCCTCGGCATCGGCACCCAGGTGCGGGCCCACATCGAACGTCGCTATTCCTCGGAGTTCGACCCGCCCGGGCCTCGTCTACGCGAGTACGTGGAAGCGGTGCGCCACATCTTCAAGGCGTTCCGGGGCGAGAAGCTCGACTTCCAGGGGAAGTACTGGCAGATGTCGCTGCTGCCGGCGGCGTGGTCGCCCGGGCCGATCCCCGTGCCCGACCCGCCCATCGACATCGCAGCCGTGAACCCGTGGATGCTGCGCATGGCCGGCGAGGTCGCCGACGGCGTGCACGTGCACCCGCTCAACCATCCGACCTACCTGCGTGACACCGTGCAGTCGTCAGTGGCGGAAGGCGCCAAGGCGGCCGGGCGGGACGCGTCGGACGTGCAGCTGATCGTGCCCGTGTTCACCGCCCCGGGCGACACGCCCGAGGTGCGGGCGCAGTGGTGGGAGCGGGCCCGCTTCCAGGTGGCGTTCTACGGCTCGACGCCCAACTACGGCTTCATCTTCGACCAGCTCGGCCATGAGGGCACGACGCCCCGCATCCGCGAGAAGCAGAAGGCGGGTGACCTCAACGGCATGGCCCAGGTCGTCACCGACGACATCCTCGAGCACTTCTGCATCGCTTGCCCGTGGGACGAGCTGTCCGACCGCCTGGTCGACCGACTCGACGGCATCGCCGACCGCGCCGTCTCCTACTTCGCCGCGGCTCAGTTCGCCGACGATCCCTCCACCCTGGCCAAGTGGGGCGAGGTCGCCCGCGACGTGGTCAGCCGCACCGGCGGTTAGAGCCGGACGGGGTAGCCGCCGCGCAGCGCCGCCACCGACGTGGGCGGCGTGATCACCGTCGCCACGCCGGCAGACACCGTAGGCGCGTCGATGCGGGCCGGGCCG
>JAFATL010000681.1 GCA_019243975.1 Actinomycetota bacterium
GCGCTCCACGCGTCAACGGTATGCGGCCAGTCGCCAAAGCGCCGTGATCGAGTCACATTCGTGGGCGACTATCGCTTGCGTAGAGCCATACGCAGCCCTAGTCTGACGGCTGTACGCAGCGCGGCCTACCATCGCCGCATGGGCCGAAAGGTGGACGTGGAGATGTTGGTTGGAGCAGCTGAGATCGCCGAGCGACTTGGTGTGAAGCGGCCGCAGGTCGTGCACGACTGGCACCACCGGCACGCCGCATTCCCCCGCCCCGTGGCGACGCTGCGACAGGCGATGGTTTGGGACTGGCGGGACGTCGAAGCATGGGCACGCAAGACCGGGCGGCTGGAGGGCTGACGTGGCGAGCATCGAGAAGATCAAGACGACCAAGGGCGAGCAGCGTTACCGCGTTCGTTGGTGGCTGAACGGCCGACGGGTCGAGAAGTGGGCGCGGACGCTCGTCGAAGCGAAGACGGTCAAGACGCAAGCCGAAGCCGACGCGCTCAATGGCGTCGCCATCAACCCACGCGCCGGCGCGAAACAGTTGAACGTGTACTTCGATGAATGGGTCGAGGCTCGGCTCGTCAAGGGCAAGCCGCTCGCCGCATCGACCCGCGTCGGCTATGAGCGGCTGTGGAAGCGAACCATCGAGCCGACCATCGGGCGAGCGCAGTTGCGGTCTGTCCGCCCCGAGGCCGTCCGGAAATGGCACGGCCAAGTCGCCGCGTCGGCCGGGAAGGATCAAGCGGCGAAGGCATATCGACTGCTCCGCGCCGTGATGGGCACGGCCGAGGCCGACGAACTCATCCGTCTCAACCCGTGCCGGATCCGCGGAGCGGGGCAGGAGCACGCTGCGGAACGGCCGATGGTGGCGACGTCGTTGGTCCTCAAACTCGCCGACACGATCGAGCCCCGCTACCGCGCGTTGGTACTGCTGGCGGGCTTTGCGGGTCTCCGAACCGGGGAGAACCTTGGGCTTCGGCGCTGCGACATCGACTTGAAGCGGGGCGAGGTCCGCGTCGTGGTGCAGGCGCAGGAAGTCAAGGGCGCCGGCCGCACTGAGCTCGGCCCGAAGTCGGAGGCGGGCCGGCGGGTTGTCGCACTCCCCCGCGTCGCCGTCGAAGCGCTCGAAGACCACCTAACGACGTTCACCGGGCCTGACACGGCCGCTCCCGTGTTCACCGGGCCGGAAGGCACTCCGCTGCGGCGTGCGACCCTCTCGAAGGCATGGCAAGCGGCCACAGCCGCCGTGGGGGCTCCTGACGGGCTTCGACCGCACGACCTCCGTCACCATGCCGCCACGCTTACGGCTCGCATGCCTGGCGTCACGACGAAGGAACTGATGGCCCGCATCGGGCACGCCTCTCCGCGCGCGGCGCTGATCTACCAGCACGCGACCGCCGAGCGCGACCGCGCTGTCGCGTCGTTCCTCGACGAGCAGGTCGCGGCAGCCGCCGATGAGGCGAAGTCCGAGGGGCTTGCCGACGTCATCGACATCACGACGCGGGGGGTTGGCGGGGGGTTGGCTTCGGCGTCCGACGCGGAGAAAGCCGATTTCGTGCCTGAAACGATGGAGGCGGCGACCGGAATCGAACCGGTGTACAGGGCTTTGCAGGCCCTTGCCTAAACCACTCGGCCACGCCGCCTAGATGCGTTGGGCAGTGTAGGCGGCTGGCGTGGGACGGTTGATCCGAGCAGTACCGTTTCGTACCAGTGCCAGGGGTTCGGGTGTTCGTGGTCGACGATGAGCCCGATCTGCGCCTGCTCGTGCGCACGGTGCTCGAACGTACGGGGCACTTCAAGGTCGTGGGCGAGGCGGGCGACGGCGAGGCCGCCATCGCCGGAGCCGAAGAGCATCAGCCCGACCTGATCCTGCTCGACCTGTCGATGCCACGGATGAGCGGCGCCGATGCGCTCCCGCGTATCCGCGAGGTCGCCCCCGACTCCAAGGTGGTGATCCTCTCCGGCTGGGACCCCGTGCACGCCGTCGAGCGCACCGGGGCCGGCGCCGTCGCCTACCTCGAGAAGGGCATCTCCCCCTCCCGCCTCGTCGACGAGCTGCTCGTCGTGGCCGGCGTGCTCGAGACCGTCGAGCAGGCGGTGTTGCGGGCCCAGGCGCAGATGGCGGGCGAACCTGCGAGTGCGGGCTCCGCTCGCCGCTTCGTCGCCGAGACGCTGCAGCGGTGGGACGCGGCCAGCGACCTCGACACCGTGAGCCTGTTGGTGAGCGAGCTGGTGAGCAACGCCATCGTCCACGCCCGCAGCGACTTCGAGGTGTCGGTGTTGCTGCGCGGCCACACCATCCGCATCGAGGTCGACGACCAGAGCAACGTCCTGCCGCTGCCCCGCGACGCCGACGTCGACGACGACTCGGGCCGGGGCATGGCGCTGGTCGAGGCCCTCGCCACCGGGTGGGGCGTCACCGACCGCGATGGGACGGGCAAAACCGTGTGGTTCGAGGTGCCGCGCTTCGACAATGCGCCCATCGGGTAACGACCAAACATGGAGCAACGACGCAACGAGGACTCCCAAGAGCGCACACCCGGTGAACAGGAGATCGAGGGCGACGATCCCATCACCGAGCGCGAGGAGCTCGAGCTGGAGCTGATGGACGAAGGCGAGTCGGAGAAGGGCGCCGAGATCGGCGAGCACATCGACTGACGCGTCACCTTTGACGCCGACGGACTAGTTCGAACAGAAGGAACCGAAGGTCCGTTCGCGCCATTCACGGGCGCAACGCGCCCTGCCATCATCCGACGAGATGAGGGTGACGAGGGCCCGGAAGCCGCAGCGCGCCACTCGCGCGCCCCACGCCGGGTTCGCGGGCGACATGTCCCGCATGGCAGCCGCGGTAGTGCTTCTCGCCATCGTCGGGCTCCTGACCCTGAACGGCGTCACGTCGACGAAGACTGACGTGCAGCAAAGCCGTCTGCGCGACCGCGTCGACCTGGCCGGTGCGTTCGCGAGCCCGTTGCAGGATTGGCTGCGCGCCGCGCAAGCAGCTGCCACCACGTTGGCGTCGGGTGCAAAGGCGACCGATCTCACCGGATGGGACACGTTGCGCGTTGCGGCCAATGGGGTGTTCACCGGAACATCCGGGCGATACGTCGCCCAGTCTGCGCCGGCGCAGGCGCATCCCTGCGCAACCGGGGCGGGCCTGGCCGACCTCGTGGGCGCCGCGACACGCGCCGGCCACGCAGTTGCCGCCGTGCTGAACCCTCCTGGCACCTGCGATGACCCCGTCGTCGGCGTCGCCGCGCCGGCGACGGGGGGCGCCGTCGTCATCACGACAGATCTCAACGCGCTGATGGCACAGACCCCGGTGGCGGCGCATTTGAAGTCTGGCCTGAACGCCTACCTCGTCGATTCCCTCGGGACGAGGCTGGTGCTCGGGCAGGGGCCGGAACCGGCGCCCGCCTATCTCGCGACCTTCTCGGCCCAGGTTGCCTCGGGCAAGGCGACGTCGATTCGTACGACGGGCAGCGATGGCCACACCAAGGTCG
>JAFATL010000773.1 GCA_019243975.1 Actinomycetota bacterium
CCGACGGCTGCGGCCCGTTCGGTGGATCCGACGATGTCGGTGAACAACACGCTGGCGAGCGCCCGCTCCGGATCGGGACGTTGCCGTGACCCCAGCATGAACTCTTCGACCGCGCCACACAGCTGATCGACGACCTCGGGTTCGTACGGCACGTGGCTGCCGCCCTGGATCTCGAAGATCCGCGCCCCAGGGATGTTGGCCGCGATGTAGCGGGCGCCCTCGATGGGGATCTTGTCGTCGGTGCAGTGCAGCACCAACGTCGGCACGGAGATGCTCGGCAGGATCGGGCGCACGTCCATGACGCGGACCGACTGCACCAGCTTGCGGACCATCCCGGGGCTGGACCCGGTGCGCTCCCACACAGCCCAGAGGCGCCGTTGGATCGGGTCATGCGCGACCTGGGGGGCGAACAGCTCGACGCTGCGACCCTCACCCCAATGGTCGGCGGCGTTGCTGAAGAGCTCGACGGACTCGAGCGGCAGTTGGGGCTCGCCCGGCGCCTCCATCTTGGGGAACGTGCCGTAGAGCAGGAGGCCCTGCACGCGCTCCGGATACGTGGCGGCGAAGAGCATGGCCATCGGGCCGCCCTCCGACAGACCTTCGACGAACGCCCGCTCGACGCCCGCCGCGTCCATGACGGCTTTGATGTCGTCGACGCGCTCGTCGAGCGTGGGTGGGCCGACGACCGGATCCGAGCAACCGGTGCCGCGCTTGTCGAAGAAGATGACGCGTGCGAACCGAGTGAAGTTGCGGACCAGCCGGTAGAAGACCGGCTCGCTCCACATCACCTCGACGTTGGAGACGGCGCCGGGCACCACGACGAGGGTGACGTCGCCGTCGCCGATGTCCTGGTAGGCGATGCTCACGCCGTTGCTGTCGGCGTACTGCGTCTTCGGTGCCTGCACCCGCCTACCCCCTCAGACCCCTACGCGTCCTCCACGACGATAGCGCCGGTGGGGCAGAACCTGGCTGCCTCCTCGACCTTTTCGCGCGGTGCCGCGTCGGGGTCGACGACGAACGCGTAGCCCTCGTCGTCCTGGTCGAACACCCCGGGCGCCCAGAAGTTGCAGTTGCCCGATGCCATGCAGCGCTGGCGATCGATCGAGATCTTGAGAGCCATCGGCGCGAGCCTATTCTCAGCACAGGAGGGGCTATGTGGCGAGTGAGTGTGCGGGACCTGCAATGGCGACGCCGGCCGTTCGTGATCGCGCTCCTGGCCACGGGGTTGATCTTCGCCATGAGCCTGCTGATGTCGGGCTCGGTGACTGGGCTGCGCGACGCTGACCACCGCATCATCGACCTCATCGGCGCCGATTCGTGGATCGTCGCCACGGGCGCGGCCGGTCCGTTCACCGCATCCACCGCGGTTCCCGCTGCCGCGGCCGACGCGGTCGCCGCGCTGCCCGGGGTGACCAAGGCGGACCCGGTCGCGCTGCTGCACTCGACCGCGCGGCTGCCCAACGTCAAGGACGTCAACGTCATCGGCTACCGGTCGGGTGGACTGGCGTCGCCCAAGGTGTCGAGCGGGCGGACGGTCACAAAGCCGGGCGAGACGGTGGCCGACACCAAGCTCAAGCTGAAGGTCGGGCAGGAGATCACCTTGGGGGGACACCCGCTGCGGGTCGTGGGCCTGGCCTCGAAGGTGACGTACTACTTCGGGACGCCGACGCTCTTCGTCGATCTTGCCGACGCGCAGGCGATCTACTTCGCGGGCCAGCCGCTGGCGATGGCGATCGTGACCAAGGGCGTGCCCGCCTCGGCGGCCGTGCCCGCGGGACTGTCAGTGGTCTCGCCGACGCAAGCGCGCGCCGACCTGGCCCGGTTGCTCAAGAGCAGCAACCAGACCATTGGCTTCCTCAACGGGCTCTTGTGGATCGTGGCGGCCGGCATCATCGGCTCGATCGTGTACCTGTCGGTGCTCGAGCGGACGCGCGACTTCGCGGTGCTCAAGGCCACCGGTGCCTCGAACCGCGCCCTGCTCGGCGGGCTCGCCATCCAGGCCGTGATCCTTTCCGCCCTGGCTGCCGTCGTCGCCGCGTTACTGGCGCCCGTGCTGGCGAAGGGGTTCCCGTTCGCGGTCGAGATCACCCTTCGGTCGTACGTGACGATGCTCGTGGTCGCCCTCACCGTCGGGCTGCTCGCCAGCCTGGCCGGTCTGCGAAGAGCGGTGACCGTCGACCCCGCCCTCGCCTTCGGAGGTGGCTGACCAGATGACGATCGACCTCACCATCAAGGACCTCACCGTCGAGTACGTGAGCGGCGGCTACGCGGTGCGGCCCCTCGACGCCTTCGACCTGCACGTCGGATCCGGCGAGTTGGTGCTGCTGCTCGGGGCCAGCGGCTGCGGCAAGACCACGTTGCTGTCGGCGCTGGCCGGCATCCTGCGCCCGACCGCGGGCGCCATCCAGGTGGGTGACACCGACGTGATGGGGCTGCGGGGCCGCGCCCTCACTGACTACCGGCGCCACACCGTCGGCGTGGTGTTCCAGGCGTTCAACCTGGTGCCGTCGCTCACTGCCATGGAGAACGTGGCGGCGCCTCTCTGGGCCGACGGGTGGTCCGGCGGGCGAGCGGCCCGGCGCGCCCGCGAGCTGCTCGACCAGGTCGACCTCACCGACCAGGCCGACAAGCGCCCAGGCGATATGTCGGGCGGGCAGCAGCAGCGCGTGGCCATCGCCCGCGCTCTGGCGCACGACCCGCCGCTGGTGCTGGCCGACGAGCCCACCGCCCACCTCGACTACATCCAGGTGGAGGGCGTGCTCAAGCTGCTGCGCACGCTCGCCGGACCCGACCGTGCCGTCATCGTCGCCACCCACGACGAGCGATTGCTCCCCCTCGCCGACCGCATCGTCGAGTTGACGCCGC
>JAFATL010000745.1 GCA_019243975.1 Actinomycetota bacterium
GCGGGCCGCTTCCGCCTGGCGCTCGAGGGGGCGCAGTTGCCGGCGCACCTCACGCAGCAGGTCCTGCACGCGCAACAAGTTGCCCTCGGTGGCCTCCAGCCGCCGCTGGGCCTTTTCCCGCCGTCGCCGGAACTTCAGGATCCCTGCCGCTTCCTCGATGATCAGGCGGCGATCCGTAGCCTGGGCGTTGAGCACGGCGTCGAGCTGGCCCTGGCTGACGATCACGTGCTGCTGGCGACCGACGCCGCTGTCGGAGAGCAAGTCCTGGATGTCGAGGAGACGGCAGGGGGCGCCGTTGAGCGCGTACTCGCTCTCCCCACTCCGCCACAGGGTGCGCGTGATCGTGACCTCGGTGAAGTCGATCGGGATGAGCGCCGCCGTGTTGTCGATGGTCAGCGACACCTCGGCCCGCCCGAGCGGGGCGCGCTTGGCCGTGCCGGCGAAGATGACGTCCTCCATCTTGGCCGAGCGCACGGTCCTGGGCCCCTGGGCGCCCAGCACCCAGGCGACGGCGTCGACGATGTTGGACTTCCCGCTCCCGTTGGGCCCGACCACGACGGTGATACCGGGCTCGAACTCGAGGTTGGTCGTGTCCGCGAAGGACTTGAAGCCTTTGAGGGTGAGCGACTTCAGGAACATCGGAGACTCACGTTAGAGGCACGAAAGTGGGGTGCCGCGCATCCCCGGAACGGGCCTGCAAAACCTAAGAAAACCTCACACCTGGCACTGCTCACAGAGGAAGGTTGATCTTCCTCCGAGCTTGACGCGGACGATGGGGCTGCGGCAGCGGCGGCACGCTTCGCCCTCGCGGTCGTAGACCTTGTGCTGGCTCTGGAAGTCGCCGACCTCGCCGAAGAGGTCCTTGTACTGCTCGTCGGCCAGCGACGAGCCGCGGTGCTTCACCGCCTCCTGCAGCGTCTCGATCATCGCCCGGTAGAGGCGGCGCACCTCCTGGGAGGTCAGGCTGTCGGAGCTGCGGTCGTAGCGCAGGCCGGCGTTGAAGAGGATCTCGTCGGAGTAGATGTTGCCGATGCCGGCGACGAACTTCTGGTCCATCAGCAGGGCCTTGAGCTTCGTCTGCTTGGTCTGCAGCATCTCCCCGAAGTCGGTCCAGCTCATCACGTCTTCGAGCGGGTCGAAGCCGAGGTGCGCCAGCTCGGGCACCTGGTGCTCGAGCTCGTCCATCGTCGTCACGAACAGCTCGCCGAACGTGCGGGGATCGACGTAACGCAGCTGGCCGCCCTGGGTGAACGTCAACACCACGTGGGTGTGCTTGAGCATCGGCTCCTTGGGGCCCTTGGCCCGCAGCAGCTGCCCGCTCATGCCGAGGTGCACGACCAGCACGTCGCCGTGGCCGTTGCCGTCGGTCGCGCCCTGCACCTTGTCGAGGCGCACGAGCAGGTACTTGCCCTTGCGCTGGACGGCCGTGATCTTGCGCCCGTCGAGGGCGGTGATGAACGGCTTCTTGGTCTTGTAGCGGCGGATCGAACGGAGGCCGTTGACGTCGACACCCTTGATGCGCTTGCCCACGACCTCCTTGTCGAGATCGCGCCTGATCGTTTCGACTTCGGGAAGTTCAGGCATGCCCGGTCGACTCCACTTCCTCCGCCACCTGGTCAGCCGCCGTCAGGGCCGCCTGCAACTGCTCCCACGCCATGCGGGCAGCGGCCTGCTCGGCCTGCTTCTTCGAACGGCCTTCGCCCGATCCCTTGCGCTCGCCGGCAACCAGCACGCTGGCGTAGAAGCGCTTGGCATGGTCGGGGCCGTCGTCGACCACCTCGTAGCGGGGCAGCTGGTCGAACCGGCGCGCCGCCAGCTCCTGGAGGCGCGTCTTGTAGTCCTGGCCGCCGGGGCCGGCGGCGGCCTCCTCGATGCGCTCGCCGAGCAGCCCCATGATCAGCTCCTCGGCCGCCTTCCAGCCACCGTCGAGGTAGACGGCGCCGATGACGGCCTCCATGGCGTCGGCCAGGATCGATGGCTTCTCGCGCCCGCCCGATTGGTCTTCACCGCGGCCGAGCAGCAGGGCGGCGCCGATGTCGAGGTCGGCGGCCACTTCGGCCAGGGCGGCGGAATTCACGACCGACGCCCGGACCTTGGCCAGCTCGCCCTCGGGCAGCGTGTCGTAGGTGCGGAAGAGGAAGTCGGTGACAACCAGGCCGAGCACGGCGTCACCCAGGAACTCGAGGCGCTCGTTCGACTTGGCCCCGGCCGTTTCCGCGCACCACGAACGGTGGGCGACCGACCGCTCGAGCAACTCGGGATCGCCGAACGTCCACCCCAACCGCTTCGCCAGGGCGTCGAGCTCGGGACTGAAGGGCAGGGCTACGAAGCCTCGAGCTTGGCGACGACGTAGTCGACGGCGTCCCGCACGGTCTTGAGGTCCTCCAGATCCTCATCGTCGATGCGGAACCCCACCGTTCGCTCGGCGAGCTCCTCCTCGAGCGCCTCGACCAGCTCGATGAGGGCGAGCGAGTCGGCTGCGAGGTCTTCGTTGAAGGACGCCCCCTCCGAGATGCCGGAGGGGTCGATCTCGAGGATGTCGGCCAACCGCTCCTGGATTAGCTCGAACACCTGCTGGCGGTCCATCGGGCCTCGTTCCACGTGTGTTTCAGCCGGCACGGCCGTTCATTGTACCGCCACCCGGTTCGTGCGCTTGTGAACCCCGCACCGCATAAACGGACATTTCACCTGTGACTATGGCCACCGTGGCCCACCTGGTGGGGGATGCAAATGACTCTGCGGCGCTATTCCCCAATTCGGGGACGCTCCGTACCTTCAGGGCGGGGGTTGTGAGCCCGAGAGGGAGTGATGATGGTCGGCACCACCACAGTGGTGCAGGGGGCGAGACTCGGTCAGCTGGCCATCTTCGGCGCGCTCACCATTGGCGCGCTCTACCAGTGGCGGCGCCGCCCCGGACCGGGCGCCGCCTGGCTGGCGACCGTGCTCGGCATCGTCGCTGTCGACACCGGCATCGCCCGAGCCACCGGGGTCGACCCCCTCCGCGACCCTCGCAGCCTGGCCGGGCGCCTGGTGATCGCCCTCATCCTCCTCATCCCCTACGCCCTGTTCCGGTTCACGGCGTCGTTCGAGCACCCGGCCGGGGCGAAGGCCAAGACCGGCATGCGCGTGGCCACCGCCGCCACCGCGGTCACGGTCGGGCTCAGCCTCGTCGTCGCCCACTTCCCGGGCATGCCGAACCGGCACACGATCTGGTTCCGGGGCTACATGGCCCTGGTCGTGGTGGTGTGGACGGCCCTGTCGGGCTGGTCGGCCCGCCGGCTGTGGACCGGCGGCGCCGGGCAGCCCGCGGTCGTGCGCCGCCGCATGCAGCTGCTGGCGATGGTGTCGGTACTGCTCAACATCGGCCTGCTGGCCGGCGTGCGCGCCGCCTACGCGACGCCCGGACTCCAGGTGGTCATCCCCGTCTTCGGCTGGCTGACCGGCCTGCTCATGTACCTCGCCTACGCACCACCGGCCGCCCTGCGGGCGGCCTGGCGGCGCGCCGAGCTCGACGAGTTCCACCGGGCCGAAGCGGCCCTGATGACCGCGACCACCGCCGGCCAGGTCACCGACGTCATCCTCCCGCACGCCATCGGGGTCGTCGGCGGCCGGGCTGCCCTCATCACCGAGGACGGCGGTCGGGTGATCGCCGCCCACGGCCTGGGCCCGGCCGAGGCGGCGGACCTGGCCGAGGCCCTCCACCGGCTGCGGCCCGACGCGGGCGAAGTGCCCCGGCTCGGCATCGTCGCCGTGCCCGTCAACCACGGCTGGCTGGCCGTCCTCGACAGCCCCTACACGCCCCTCTTCGGCGCCGACGAGCTCGGCCTGCTCGCCGCCCTCGGTCATTTGGCCGAGCTCGCCCTCGAACGGGTACGCCTGTCCGACCGGGAGCTCGAAGGCCGCCAGGCCCTGCTCGACCGCGAGCGTCAGCTGGCCCAGGCCCAGCAGCTGGCCCGCATCGGCAGCTGGCAGTGGCGCATCGGCGACGACGTCATCACCTGGTCCGACGAGCTCTACCGCATCTTCGGGCTGGAGCCGGGCCAGCGTCCCGTGAACTTCGATTGGTACCTCGGCCGCGTGCACCCCGACGACCGCGAGGCCGTGCAACGGCAGGTCGAGCGCAGCATCGAGACCCGTATCGGCTTCATGTCCGAGTACCGCGTCGTGCTGGCCGACGGACGGGTGCGCTGGCTCCACAGCCGGGGCCAGGTCATCGTCAACGGCGACGGGGAGGCGGTGGGCCTGCAGGGCGTGTGCCAGGAGGTCACCGAGCAGCGTCAGTCGCGCGACGAGCTGCTGGCCCGCTCCCGCCAGCAAGCAGCCGTGGCCCGCATCGGCCAGCGGGCGCTGAGCGAAGTCGATATGGCCACGCTCATGCAGGAGGCGTGCGCGTTGGTCGCCGAGGTGCTCGGCGTCGAGATGACCAAGTTCTTCGAGTTGGAAGAAGGACGCATGTGCCTGCGCGCCGGCGTGGGGTGGCGGCCCGGCCTGGTCGGCCACTTCAGCTTCGACGTGTCGCAGAGTTCGCACTCCACCTTCACGCTGGCGTCGTCGCAGCCGGTGGTGAGCGAAGACCTCGACAACGAGACGCGCTACGAGGTGCACCCGATCCTGCGGGAGCACGGGGTGAAGTCGGGGATCAGCGTGGTGGTGCCCGGGCAGACGGCGCCGCTCGGGGTCTTCAGCGCCAACGCCCGCAGCGTGCGCGGCTACTCGCCGGGCGAGGTCGACTTCCTCCAAGCGGTCGCGAACGTGCTCGGCAGCGTGATCGAGCGGCGCCGCACCGACGACCAGCTCGCCCACCAAGCCCTGCACGACCCCCTGACCGGGCTGCCCAACCGCGGCCTGCTCATCGACCGGCTCGAGCAGGCTCTGGCCCGGCGGGCCCGCACCGGTGGCGGCTTGGCCGTGCTGTTCCTCGACGTCGACCGGTTCAAGCTCGTCAACGACGGCCTGGGCCACGGCGCCGGCGACGAGTTGCTCAAAGCGGTGGCGGCGCGCCTGCTGCACGTCGTGCGCCCGAGCGACACGGTGGCGCGCTTCGGCGGCGACGAGTTCGTCGTCGTCTGCGAGGAGGCGACCGACGAACCCACCGCGGTGTCGCTCGCCAACCGCATCTGCGAGAGCCTGTCCGATCGCATCGAGGTCGGGAGCCGTCGCATGCAGGTGACGGTCAGCGTGGGCATCGCCCTGGCCGAGCCGGGCCGCACCGACCCCGAGGCCGTGCTGCGCGACGCCGACGCGGCGATGTACCGGGCCAAGGAGCGGGGCCGGGCGCGCGTCGAGCTGTTCGACTCGAGCCTGCGCGAGCGCGTGATGGAGCGCCTCGACGCCGAGGCTGCCCTGCGCCAGGCGATCGACGGCGAGGAGCTGCGCCTCGTGTTCCAGCCCGAGGTCTCGCTGGCCGACGGCACGGTCGTCGGCGTGGAGTCGCTGCTGCGCTGGCAGCACCCCGAGAAGGGCTTGCTGGGGCCCGGCGCGTTCCTGCCGATGGCCGAGGAGACCGGCCTGATCGTGCAGATGGGCACGTGGGCCCTCGAGGAGGCATGCCGGCACGCCACCGAGTGGCGCGGCAACAACCTCGACGCGCCGCCGTTCGTGGTGTGGGTGAACCTGTCGGCCCGCCAGCTGTGCGAGCCGGGCCTGTCCGATCGCGTGCGCGAGATCCTCGAACGCACGGGAGCCGACCCCACCATGCTCGGCATCGAGATCACCGAGAGCGTGCTCATGGAGGACATCGACGCCGTGGGTGCCGCCCTCACCGCCCTCGAGGCCCTCGGGCTCAAGCTCGCCATCGACGACTTCGGCACCGGCTTCTCCTCGCTCAGCTACCTCAAGCAGTTCCCGGTGCACATGCTGAAGGTCGACCAGTCGTTCGTCGCCGGGTTGGGACAGGACGACGGCGACTCGGCGATCGTGCGTGCCGTCATCGAGCTGGCCCACTCACTCGGGCTCACGTGCGTGGCCGAAGGCGTGGAGACCGCGCAGCAGATGTCGGCCCTGCGGCGGCTCGGGTGCGACAGCGCCCAGGGCTACTACTTCGACCGGCCCGGGTCGCCCGCGGCCATCAGCGCGCTGCTGTCGAGCGGGTCGCATCCGGCCCACGCCGGCCGGCGCGTGCTCGTGTGCGACGACGATCCCGACACGCGCATGCTCTACCGGCTGGCGCTCGAACACGAAGGTGTGAAGGTCGACGAGGCGACGACCGGCGCCCAGTGCCTGGAGATGGCCGAACGTCTGGCCCCCGACGTCGTCGTGCTCGACGTGTTCCTGCCCGACGTCGACGGGCTGTCGGCGCTGCCCGCCCTGATGCGGCTGCTGCCGTCGGCACGCGTGCTCGTCGTCAGCGCGCGCGGCACGTCGGACTTGGCTGTTCGCAGCCGTGAGCTGGGCGCCGAGGACTGCTTCGACAAGGTCGACTTCGTCCCTCGCCTGCCGCAACTCGTGCGGCGCTACCTGTCTGCGGCGTAACTAACCGCTGAGTGAGTCGCGCAGGCGGTTGACCAGGTCGCCGTCGACGCTGTCGCGGGCGACGCGCACGGCGTTGACGATGGCGCGCGCCGACGACGACCCGTGGCTGATGATGCACACGCCGTCGACGCCGAGAAGCATCGCTCCGCCGGTGTTGTCGGGCTCGAGCTCGTCGGCCACAGGCGCCAGCGCGGGCAGCAGCACGTTGGCCGCTTCCTTGGCTTCGTCGGACGACAAGAACGCTTCGAACACCTTCCCGACGATGAACCGCAGCGTGCCCTCCATGCTCTTGAGCGCGACGTTGCCGGTGAACCCGTCGGTGACGACCACGTCGACGCGGTCGGAGATGATGTCGCGCCCCTCGACGTTGCCAATGAAGTTGATGCCCACGCCCTCGGCCAGCAGCGCGTGCGTTTCCTTCACGAGCGGCGTGCCTTTGGTCTCCTCCTCCCCGATCGACAGCAGGCCGACGCGCGGCTTGTCGATGCCGTAACGGCCGGCCGCGAACACCGAGCCCATCTGGGCGAACTGCACGAGCATCTGTGCCGTGCACTCCGCGTTGGCGCCCGCGTCGAGCAGGATCGTCGGCGTCGAACCCGGCACGGGGATCGGCGTGGCGATGGCGGGCCGGTTCACACCCTTGATGCGGCCCATGCGCAGCAGGGCGCTGGCCATGGTCGCCCCGGTGTTGCCGGCGCCCACCATGGCGCTGGCCTTGCCGTCGCGGACGGCCTCGGCGGCGCGGACCAGCGACGAGTCCTTCTTGCGGCGCACGCCCTGGCCCGGATCCTCGTCCATGGCGATGACCTCGGACGCGGCGATCACCTCGCACGGGCCGGGGTCGCCGATGGCCTCGGGCTGCCCGACCAGCACGACGGGCACGCCCAGCTCCTCGACCGCCTGCTTGGCCCCGGCGACGATCTCGTCGGGGGCCTTGTCGCCGCCCATGGCGTCAACCGCTACGGGCAGCACGGGAGGTTCAGACTTCGATGGCCTGACGGCCGCCGTACCAGCCGCACGTGGGGCAGACGACGTGCGGCAGCTTGGCCTCGTTGCACTGCGGGCAGATGCTGCGAGGCGGCGCCTCCAGCTTCCAGTTGGAGGCCCGGCGGCTGCGGCTCTTGGCCTTGGATGTCTTCTTCTTGGGAACGGCCACGATCAGTCCTTGCTTGCTTTGCCGCCTTCGGCGGCCCTCAGTTGGTCTAATGCCGCCCACCGGGGGTCCCGGGCTTCGGCCGCACAGGTGCAGCTGGTGGTGTTGCGGTTGACCCCGCAGACGGGGCACAGACCCTGACAATCGTCCGCACACAGCGGTGCCAGGGGCAGTTCGAGCAGTACAGCGTCGCGCACCAGCGGCTCCAGGTCGATTTGGTCGCCCTCGAGGGGGTAGGTCTCCTCGCCGTCGCTGCCCGGCTCGAACAGCTCCCGCACGTCGACGTGGAGCCGCCCGGTCGCCTTGCCCAGGCACCGGACGCACGGCCCCTCCCACGAGGCCTCGATGGAGCCGGCGGCCACCAGGCCCCCGCCCCGGAGCGACTCCAGCACCAGGTCGGCGGCCACGTCCTCGTCCGACGGCACCTCGCTGGCACTGCCGGCCACCCCCTCGACCGGCGCCCGGACGTGCTCCTCCCGGCGGCTACCGGGTGCCCGCAGCAGCGGGCCAACGAAGACGATCCAGGGACGTTTGGTCGAGGGCATGGTTCATCACCTACGGGTCGACTCCGGCGCGGCGGCGGGGGTGGGGTCCCCGCCGCACCGCGGAGCAGCGATCAGCTGCGGAGCCATGGACTAGGAGTCTTGGTCGAAGAAGGCTTCGTCGGCCGCTTCGGCGTCTTCGCTCTCGGGGGCGCCGATGAGGTCACCTCGCTGGGCGGCCGGCAGGGGCGTGACGTGCAGCTTCTCGCGGCCGGCCTGCACCGTCTTGATGGTGCGCTCGAGCACGATCTCGAACGACGCCAGCTTCTGGTCGCAGTAGTCCTCGGCCTCCAGCCGCAGCCGGCGGGCCTCGTCGCGCGCCTCCTCCACCGTCTTGGTGGCGAGGTGCTGGGCCTCCCGCACGATCTCGGTGCGCTGCACCATGCGCTCGGCCCGCACCCGGGCGGACTCGAGGATCTCGTCGGCCTCCCGCTGCACCTTGGCGAGGAACTCGGCCCGCTCCTTCAACATCCACCGGGCCTGGCGCAGCTCACCGGGAAGGCGCTCGAGCGCCTCGTTCATGAGCTCGACGACCTCGTCGCGGTTCTCGAGACGAACCGTCGCCGACAGCGGGATGGGCTTGGCGTTGTTGATGATGTCGACGACGCGCCGCATGAGCGTCTCCGCGTCGGGCTGTTCGTGGTTGCCACCCCCGGCACCGGTGCTCCCGGTGGTGCCCATCGACGGCTGCTCATAGGAACTCACTGGGCGAACTTCTCCCGCAGTCGCTTCAGCACCGGACCGGGCACCATCGAGTCGACGCGTTCGGCGCTGCCGTATTTGGCGAAGTCACGCACGTACTTCGAGGCGATGAACGAGTGCGACGACGTGGCCGGGATGAACAAGGTGACGATGCCGGACACGGCCCGGTTCATCTGTGCCTGTTGCAGCTCGACGTCGGCGTCGGACGCCACGCGCAGGCCCTTCACGATCACATCGGCGCCCACATCGCGGGCCAGGTCGACGGCGAGGCCGGCCAACGAGTCGACCTTCACGTTGGGCAGGTGCGCGACCGACTCCTCGATCATCTGCTGACGCTCTTCGAGGGTGAACAACGACACCGCCTTCTGGGTGTTGCGGATGGCGGCCACGATGACGTGGTCGAAGAGGCGCGCGGCCGTCTCGACGATCTCGAGGTGTCCGTTGTGGATGGGATCGAACGAGCCCGGGTAGAGGGCGGTCCTCATTGGCTCCCTTTCGGTGGGGGAAGTTCGGCCAACGTCACCACGGTACCGCCGTAGCGCTTCGTCCGAAGAACTCGCCACTCATCTCCCACGTCGACGGGGCGGTCGGACTCCAGCACGGC
>JAFATL010000017.1 GCA_019243975.1 Actinomycetota bacterium
CTATTACCTGCGCCAGGTTCGCGAGGTCGGCCGCGACGGAGCGGCGCAGGAAGGGCGCAGAACCTAGATTCGGCGGCATGACCGACGTCGTGATCGTTGAAGCCGTCCGCAGCCCGTTGGGGCGGCGGGGCGGTGGCCTGTCCACCATGCATGCAGCCGACCTGCTGGCAGCTGTGCAGCTGGCGTGCATCGAGCGGGCTGGCATCGACCCCGCCGAGGTCGACCAGATCGTGGCCGGCTGCGTGAGCCAGGTAGGCGAGCAGTCCTTCAACATCGGGCGCACGGCGTGGCTCACCGCCGGCCTCCCCCTCACGGTGGCGTCGACCACCGTCGACAGCCAGTGCGGCTCGTCACAGCAGGCCACCAACCTGGCCGCCAGCCTCATCGCGTCGGGCACCATCGACGTGGCCTTGTCGTGCGGCGTCGAGTCGATGAGCCGCATCCCCCTCGGCTCCAACGTGCAGAACGGCCCGGGCCGCGCGATCCCGAAGTCGTACTTCGGCCGCTACGAGTACACGAGCCAGTTCGAAGGCGCCGAACGCATCGCCGAGAAGTGGGCCATCACCCGCCAGGACACCGACGCGCTCGGGGTGCTGTCGCAGGGCCGGGCCGCCCAGGCGTGGGCCGAGGGCCGCTTCGACCGCGAGGTCGTGCCGATCGACGCCCCCAACCTCAACGAGGAGGGCAAGCCCGACGGCACGACCCACCGGGTCGAGCGCGACGAGGGCATGCGCGACACCACCATGGAGGGCCTGGCCAAGCTCAAGCCCGTGGCCCGGGAAGACGGCGTGCACACCGCCGGCACCTCGTCACAGATCTCCGACGGCGCCGCCGCCGTGCTGATGATGTCGGCCGAGAAGGCCGCCGCCCTGGGCCTGAAGCCCCGGGCCAAGATCGTCCACCAGTGCCTCGTGGGCACCGACCCGGTCCTGATGCTCACCGGCCCCATCGACGCCACCCGCAAGATCCTCGACCGGGCGGGCATGACGATGGCCGATATCGACACCACCGAGATCAACGAGGCGTTCGCCTCGGTCGTGGTGGCGTGGGAGCGGGAGACGCCCGGCGTCGACATGGCCAAGGTGAACCCCAACGGCGGCGCCATCGCCATCGGGCACCCCGTGGGCTGCACGGGCGCCCGGCTGGTCACCACGGCCCTGCACGAGCTGGAGCGCACCGACGGCACCAACGCCCTCGTGACGATGTGCTGCGGCGGCGGCCTGGGGACCGGGACGCTGCTCGAGCGAGTGTGACGTTGTTCTCAAACGACTAAGAGGTCGTTGACAATCTAGAAAAGGCGGCTTAACACTTGGACCACCGCTTCGGAAACGGCGGTAGGTACCTCCCCCCGCCGCCGCCGCTTCCGAAGCGGGCCAGTTGTCCGCAACCGCCCGCCCACGAACCATCTGGAGTCGCTCGATGACCCTCGACGACGAACGCCGCGCCATCCTCAGCCAGGTGGCCGCCGGCACCCTCGACCCCACCCGCGCCGCCCACCAGCTGGCCGAGCTCGACCGCCACGCCGCCCAGGAGGCTGCGGCCGAGGCCGCGGGCGGGTCCGCCGCCTGGTCCGAGACGCCTGAGTCGGAGCCCGGGTACTGGCCGCCGCCTCCTCCCCCGCCGCCGCCGCCGCCTCCGCCCCGCCCGCCGCTCGCCAACGGCGCCACCCAGCGGGTCGTGATCGAGGCGTCGCTGCGCGGCGTGCAGGTGATCGGCGACCCCACCGTGCGGGAGGCGGTCGCCGAAGGTCCGCACATCGCCCGCCACGAGGGCGACGCCATCGTCATCGAGAGCGAGCCCGACGAAGACTGGCGCGACCTGCGCGAGTTCGGCCGCAGCGCCAGTTTCAGCTTCAGCCACTGGGGCCCGGGCGGCGTCCGCATGCGGGCCCGCCCGTCGATCATGAACCGCAACCTGGTCGTGCGCATGAACCCCGACCTGCCGCTGGAGGCACGCGTCGAGGCCGGCAGCCTCACCACCCGCAGCGTGCGAGGCCCGATCACCGCCCGCGTGTCGGCCGGGTCGGCGCGTATCGACGACTTCGCATCACCGCTCGACATCGACGTGGCCGCCGGCAGCGTGAAGGCGCGAGGCCGGCTCGACCACGGCGACTCGCACATCCGCTGCGACGCCGGCTCGGTCAAGCTGCAGCTCGACCGCGGCTCGAGCGTTCGCATCAACACGGAGGCGCACCTCGGTTCGGTCACGATCGACGACCAGGAGCCGAGCGGACGCCGCAGCGGCCTGCTCGGCAGCGACGCCGGCTCGGCGACCATCGGCGCCGGCGCCGGCCGTCTCGACATCGAGGTCAACCTCGGCAGCGTGAAGGTGACGACCGAGGACTAAGAAGGTTCCGTGCCCGAGCATCCCCGCCACCCACCTCGCGACTGTCCCGTCTGCGGCGACGCCCTCGCCCTCACGCGTCTGTCGTGCCGGTCGTGCGGTACCGAGCTGTCGGGTGAGTTCGACCAGTGCGAGTTCTGCGCGCTGACCAGCGACGAACGCGACCTGCTGCGGGTGTTCCTCGCGTCCCGCGGCAACATGAAGGAGCTCGAGCGCCACCTGGGGGTGAGTTACCCCACCGCCCGGGCCCGCTACGACGGCCTGCTGGCCAAGCTCGGCATCGAGCGCACCGGCGGCGACGCCGAAGCCGAGGCGGAGCCGGCCGGCGCCGCCGGATCGGAGCCTCCAGCGAACCTCGACCTGCTCGAGAAGCTCGCACGGGGCGAGATCGACGTCGACGAGGCCCTCGGCAAGCTCTAACCCCGCGTTCTGGCCAGCGGATGTCGCCAAAAACACGCTGATCCGCTGGCCAGAACGATGAAGGTCGTTCTTGTCGCACCCTCCCGGCACACTGGGGGCGTGAAGCGTTGGGCTGCGGTGGCGATGCTCGTGATGAGCGCGTGCGGCACGGGTCGCAGCAGCGCGGCCGCGCCCAAAAGCGCGGTGGGCGCGCGGTTCGGGGGAAGTGTGCCGGCCACGGTGTCGAAGGAAGTCGACGGCGACACGGTGCACGTTCACATCAACGGGGGCGACGAGAAGGTCCGGTTCATCGGCATCAACACGCCCGAGACGCACGGTCCCGGCGGCCTCAAGGAGTGCTACGGCCAGGAGGCGTCGGCGCGCTTGGCGCAGCTGCTGCCGGTCGGCACCAAGGTCGACCTCGTGGGTGACGCCGATCAGCGCGACAAGTACGGCCGCCTGCTGGCCTACGTCTACCGCGACAGCGACCACCTCTTCGTCAACCTGGTGATGGTCCAAGAGGGGTTCGCCGAGGCGTACCCGTTCCCGCCCAACGTCGCCCACGAGAGCGAGTTCGCGGCTGCCGCCGCCAACGCCCGGAACGCAAACCGCGGCCTCTGGCGCGCCTGCGGCGGCCCGCACAAACCAATCAACTGAGCCGCATCAATTACCGTTGATTGCGTGACGTCTCTGGCCGAGCGGCTTGGGTACCCCGCCGACGCCAAGCTGCTGATCGTCAACTGCGACGACCTGGGGTCGAGCCACGCCGCCAACGTCGGCGTGTACGAGTGCCTGCGCAACGGCATCGCCACCAGCGCCACGTTGATGGTGCCGTGCCCGTGGTCGCGCGAGGCCGCGTCGCGCTACCGGGGCGAAGACATCGGTGTGCACCTCACCCTCAACGCCGAGTGGGAGCTCTACCGGTGGGGGCCGATCACCCACGCCCCGTCGCTGCTCGACGGCGACGGTGGCTTCCCCCGCACGGTGCAAGACCTCTGGGACCACGCCGACATCGACGAGGTGCGGAAAGAGCTGCGGGCCCAGATCGAGCGCGCCATCTACTGGGGCTTCGACGTCAGCCACCTCGACTCGCACATGGGCACCCTCCAGCTGCGGCCCGAGTTCTTCGACGTCTACCTCGAGCTGGCCGTCGACTTCGGCCTGCCCCTGCGCCTGTCGGGCGCGTCCACCGAGCGCACCATCGGCTTCCCGTTCCGGCGGCTCGCCGCGGAAGAGGGCGTGCTGTTCCCCGACCACTTCATCAACGCGCAAGGCCCCACTCGGAAGGTGCTGGAACGCACGCTCGCCGACCTGCGGCCCGGTGTCACCGAGATCCTCGCCCACCCGGCCGTCGACACGTCGGAGCTGCGGTCGTTCGCCCCCGACTGGGCCAACCGGGTCGACGATCACGACCTGCTCACCAACGACCAGTCGATCGCCGCCCTCGCCGCGCGCGCGGGCGTGACGCTGATCGGCTACCGGCCGATCCGCGAGCTCATGCGCAAGAACACGCGCGACACCGCCGCCCCCGCCGACTTGGCGTAGAAGCCGACCGGGCCCACCCACACGATCTCGACGTCGGGCCGTCCGCTCTCGGCGACGTCCGCGCACACGGCGCCGAGCAGCGCGGCACCGATGCGCTCGTGGCGACGGGCCGGGTCGGTGCCCATCGGCCCCAACCACCCGGCCCGGCTCACCGAGTGGCACGCAAACCCGAGCACCGCGCCCTCTTCTCCGCTGGCGCGGGCGAGGAAGCACGCGCCCTGCTCGATGCCCCGGTCGACCTCGGGCACCCAGTGCGCGAAGTGCTCGGTGCAGAAGTCGCGCACCCGTTCGGCGTCCGCGTCGGCGACGACCCGCTCGACCTCGGTCCCCGCGGGCGCGGGCGACCGGTACGTCGAAGGACACGACATGTTCACCTCGGCACCGAGACGCGCGAACCCGGCCGACTCGAACAGGCAGATGGCGCGCGTCCAACGCGTGTCGACGCCCGGCCACAGGTAGAAGGGCGCCGACCCGCCCGCGTGCAAAGCGCGACAACCGTGGTCGCCTGCCCACGCCACCGCCGCGTCGAGCAGGCGACGGCCCCGGCCGTCACCCTGCACGACCGGGGCAACCCCCAGGGCAACGATGAACGCGTGCAGGTCGTCGCCGACCGGGCGGGTGACCAGCGCCACCGCCGCGCTGCCGTCGACGTCACCGAGCACGGCGCCAGTCGGGTCGTCCCAACTGCATGCAACCAACTCGTCGGTGGTCAGCGACTCGTTGGGGAGCGCCAGTCCGAACAGCGCGGTGAGGTCGTCGGCGCGTGCCGGTCCCCACGCTTCCATTGGGAAGACGCTACGCGGCGACGACGCCTATGACGATCGGGGGGTGCTCGGGTGTCTTCACGCCTTTGGAGCCGTTCTCGGCGGTGATGGCCATCTTTGACGGGACGTGGCCGGCCCGGAACTCGACCACACCGGGATGGCGGCCGAGCACGCCCAACGAGACCGGCTTCCCGTCGTCGAGGCTCCACAGCTGATAGGTGCGGTCGCCCTGCAACGCGGGCAGCGAGTCGCGCACGACGTAGCCGCGACCGTCGGGCAGCACGACCGCGTCCACCGTCGTCGACCCACTGGTGTCGGCCAGCCGCACGCGATGAGCGGAGGGATTGACCAGCGCGGCGGTGGCGGCCTGGTTGAGGCTGAGCCGGTCGAGCCGGTTGTTCTGGCGGGCGATGGTGATGCCGAGCAGCGCGACCACGACGGCGGCGGCGGCCATGGCCCCCGCCAAGGCGGGAACGAGCAGGCGGCGACGGCGCGTCGACCCGGGTGGGGCGAAAGGCAGCGTGCGAGCCGGCGACGGCGGCGCCTCGGTGAGGCTGCCGGTGATGCGGTCCCACACGCCTGCGGGGGCGTCGGCCCCCGAGTGGGCGCCGAGGAGCGCCGCCGTCTGGCGGTGGGCGGCGACCTCGTCACGGCAGCGCGGACACTCCCGCAGGTGCAGCTCGACGACCTCGGCTTCGTCTGGGTCGACGGCGTCGAGGGCGTAGGCCCCCAGCAGCTCCTCGATCTCGGTGTGCGACATGGTCACGTCACGTCCCCATGCTTTCCGTGACGCCAACTGCGCCGAGGCTGGCCCGCATGCGTTTGAGGCCGGCCCGAATCCGGCTCTTCACGGTACCTTCCGGCTGATCGAGCATCGTGGCCACCTCGCGGTAGGTGTGGCCGCCGAAGTAGGCCAGCTCGATCGCCCGCCGTTCGTCCTCGGGCAGTCCCGCCACTGCTTTCTTCACGTGTTCGGCCAGGTCGAGGTCCCACACCTCGTGCTCGATGTCGTAGCCCGCCTCGGCCGCTTGCCGGGCCTCCGTCTCCTCCCGCCGCCGGCGCGAGCCCTCCGAGCGCAACAGGTCGACGGCGCGCCCGTGCGTCTGGGCCAGTAGGTAAGAACGCAACGCCCCCCGCTGGGGGTCGAACTTGTCGGGGTCGTTCCAGAGGCGCAGGAACACCTCCTGCACGACCTCCTCGGCCAGCGCCTGGTCGCCGATGACGCGACGCGCCAACGCATACACGGACCCGGCGTGGCGGCGGTAGGCCTCGGCCAACGCCTCCTGGCGGTAGCGCGCAATGGCCAGGACCAGCGCGGTGTCGCTGGCTTCGGTGAGCAAGGCGTCCATCTGCTCGGTATACGGAGCGGGGCCTGCCTGCGGATGCCGGCTTGTCGGCTGGCGGGTCACTGCCCCTAGTGTTGCCGGATGCTCCGACGTCAGGCGGGTGAGGACCCGCTCATCTCCGAGGTCGAGCTCCGCGATCTGGTGGCGGAGGTCGACGAACAGCACCACGCCGGCATGGCGACACTCGATGCCGACCTGGCCGAGGTCATCCACGGCGAGGGCAGCCGCGGCATGACGGCCAGCCGCCGTCGCTTCCTCAAGGGCGTGGGCCTGGGCGGGCTCACCCTCACCATCGGCCAGGCCGTGCTGCCGGTGTCGAGCCTCCTCTCCCCCGCCTACGGGCAGACGGCGACGACCAACCCGCCCAACGAGGTCACGGCCGCGTTCGCCGAAAGCCTCGAGCTGGCGGCGGTGGCTGCCTACCAGCAGGCGGCGGCCAAGCTCACCACGCCGGCAGTGGCGTCGGCGGCCAGCACCTTCGCCGGCCACCACGCCCAGCACGCCACCGCCTTCGCGGCGCTGTCGAAGGGCAAGGCCACCGGCAAGCCCAACCCCAAGCTGCTGCAGGTGCTCTCCGGCGAGATCCACGACGCCAACGACGAGAAGGCGACGTTGCAAATCGCCTACGACCTCGAGAACGGGGCGGCGTCGACCTACGTCTTCGCCTTGGGCATCCTCACCGACAAGGCCGCTCTGCAGCTCACGGCGTCGATCCTTCCCGTCGAGTCGCAGCACGCGGTCGTGCTCGGGCAGGCGCTCGGGCTGGCGCCGTTCACGCCGGCCACCGGCTCCACCGACCCTTACGCGGGCAGCGGCTACGTTCCGTACTTCGTGACCCAGGACCAGAAGGTCGACCCGGCCGCCTATCCGGTCGCTGGTCAGGGCTGAGCACATGAGCGACGAACACACCCACGATCACTCGCACGCGTTCGACCGGCGGCGCCTGTTCCAGGTCGGCGGTCTGGCCGCTGCCGCCGCCGGTCTGGCCGCCTGCATCAACGGCAAGGGCAGCACCGGCGACACCACCACCACGACGTCGACGACCCTGGCCAGCAAGACCGACATGACGTCGATGCGCACGGCATCGTCGATCGAGGCGCTGCTGGTGCAGGCGTACCAGAAGATCCTCGACGCCAACCTGGTGACCACGCCCGCCGTGCTCGAGCAGGTGAAGCTGTTCCAGCTGCAGCACAAGGCGCACCTCACGTTCTTCGAGGCGGCCACCAAGCGGGGCAGCGGGCCGGTGTTCTCCGACCCCAACCCGGCGCTGGTGCAGCAGATCTCCCAGCAGCTGGCCGGCCTCGGCAGCGAGCACGACGCGCTGCAGCTCCTCTACAACCTGGAGAAGCAGGCGACCGCGACCTACCAGTCCAACGTCGGCAACCTCAGCGACCCCACCCTCAACCAGGCGGTCATGAGCGTCGGCGGCGCCGAGGCCCGCCACGTCGCCGCCCTGGCGCCGACCGTGGGCCAGCAGCCCGTGCCCGGCGCCTTCGCGTCGACGGACGGTGCGGTAGCGCCAGGAACGGGCGGCCTTTGAGCTCGGCTTCGCCTCGCTCATCGCCCTCACTCGTTCGCTCGCTTCGCTCGCTCACTCCGTTCCGGCGACCTCTACGGAGCTCGGCTGCGGGGCGAAGCCCCTCCGCCTCGCGCTGAAAACCTTCCCCTCCGGCATCCAGAGTGGGCGCCTGCGGCGCCGAACGTGGCCGCCGGACTTGCGCGGCCGCCGGCCGCTCTCAGCGCCGAAGGCGCTCTCTTCGGATGGCGGCATGGGAGGAGGTTTCAGTGCGAGGGTCGCCGGCTTCGCCGGCGTGCCCGGAGCTCCTTCAAGCTCGTCCGAACGGAGCGAAGCGAGTGAGGACGAAGATCAGTACTCCGTAATTGCGCCGATCTGCTCCTGCAGTGCCTTGTACTCGGGAGCGTTGGTGAGCGGGAGGAGCGCCATGAGCTTGGCCATGTTGCCGGTGACCTTGACGCGGCCCTGCATGAACGCGGCGTTGGCGTCGAGCTCGCCCTGCTGGATCTTCTTGGCGTCGTCGTAGGACTGGGTGAGGGTGACCTCGGGGTCGCTCATCTCACCGAGCTGGCTCTCCTGCAGCTTCCCGTTCTCGAGCACCCAGTAGTACTTGATGTCGCCCTCGGGACCCCCGGTCACGACGTACTGCATGCGGGCCGACGCGCCGGGCCGCTCGGGCTGGCTCTCGGCCAGCTTCTTGCTCTCGTCGAGCCACTCCTGGGACAACCACTTCGGCATGTGTTCCTCCGGTCGCAGGCGTTCGAAAGGTGCGCGCGGAGCCTAACGGCCTTACCGGCTGACCCGCTCCCGCACCCCGGCGAACAGATCGTCTTCCGGCGTTTCCGTGGGCACCAGGCTGCGCGCCAGCAGGTACTCCTCGAACGGATGCACGGTGCGGGCGATGTCGGGCGGCAGCCCGAACCAGAACGGCGACGTGGGGTCGATCTGGGTGGCGTGGGCCAGCAGGGCGTTGCGGCGCACGTCGGCCTGCTCG
>JAFATL010000083.1 GCA_019243975.1 Actinomycetota bacterium
TACGACGCCATCGACGGCACCATCCAGAACGAGAAGTACATGTTCGACTACCTCATCCCGTACGTCGACCGGCACTTCCGCACCATCGCCGAACGCGACGGCCGCGTGATCGACGGCCTGTCGAACGGCGGCTACGGCGCCATGGAGATGGCGGCCAAACGGCCCGACCTGTTCGTGGCTGCGGGCGGCATGTCGTCGAACATCGCCGGCCGCTCGTTCAGCGGGCTGGGCGACCCGATCCAGTCGCCCGCGTACGTGCACGGCTACACGCCCGTGGACCTCATCGAGAACCTCGACGGCGTCGACCTCACCCTCGACATCGGCGCCAGCTGCCGCAAGGACGTGAACCGCGACGCGTGCGGGACCTTCGCCTTCGAGCAGCTGTTCCTGCTCGACAACCGCTACTTCCGCGATGCGCTGGCCGCCGAGCGCGGGGCAAGCGACGGCGCGTGGCAGTACCGCGAGACCGAGGGTGGCCACAACTGGGGCTGGTGGACCACGTGGCTCGACCATCGACATCTGCCGTTCCTCTACGCGCGCCTGGCCAAGCCGCGCCCGGAGACGGCGAAGCCCACACCCCCGCAGCCGCGCCCGGGCTTCCGCTACCGGTCGATCGCACCGTCGTTCAGCGCGTGGGGCTACGACGTAACCGTGAAGCGCGACGTGCGCGAGTTCCTCGACCTGCACAACGTGAGCGCCACCTCGATGGTCGTGCAGGGGTCAGGCACGGCGACGATCCACACCGCGCCCCTGTACCGCGCCGGCAAGAACTACGTCGTGACCGGCGCGGCGGCCAAGCCCCAGCTGGTGCCCGCCGACAAGGACGGCCGCCTCCTCTTCACCGTCGACCTCGGCCCGTCGCACACCCAGGAGGAGTACTCCCCCGCCGTCCAGCTCCAGGAGATGGGCGGCAACTACTTCACCGTCCGCGACGTCTCGATCGCCTCGGCTTAGCCCTGGGGGTATGGCAGCCAAGCCTGCTGCGCGAGCGAACCGAGGTCGCTCACCAACATGCCCTGTTGGGAGAACGTGAACACGTGTGAGCCGACGACGACCGAACGGTCGATGGGAGGCGTATAGCTGTAGGTGCGCGGCTGGCAGTCCGGCTGCGCGGGCTGCGGTTGCGGCTGCCCGGGCTGCGAGGGCGGGTACGAGCACGCCTGTTGCTGCTGCTCGATCTTGGGGTGCTGCACGCGGCCGACCTCGCTGATACCGGCCGTCGAGGCCCGCAAACCAAGCGCGCCCACGAACCCCTGGCCGCACTGCCCGTCGGGCGTGCACTGGCCGTACTCCTGCACCGGGATGACAGCCAGCTTTGTGGGCGCCCAGTACAGGAACGCATGGTGGTCGAACTCGACTTGTGACGAGCTGGGGCCGCCCAGCAGGTAGCGCTGCACGAGGCGGGGCGCGGCCGGGTTGGTCACGTCGAACACCGACGCCTGGGTGCCCGCCCGCCGGCCCTCCGGCGTGGCGTCCTGGCCGACCCCGAGCAGCAGCCCGGGCCCGATCGGGTGCAGGTAGGCGGAGAACCCGAGCAGCTCGAGGGCGCCCTTCACCACCGGCTTCGATGGGTTGGACACGTCGACCACGTACAGCGGGTCGGTCTGGCGGAACGTGACGACGTACGCGAGCGCACCCAGGAACCGCACCGCTTGAATGCGCTCCCCCTTGCCGAGGCCGCCAACTTGGCCCAGCTGCACCAGCGCCGGCCCCGCGTCGCCGAACGTGGTGACGTAACTTTCCGACGTGGCCTGTCCGGTCGCGTTGAGGCCGGTGGTGGCCACTCGGAACACGCCATCGGACTCCGACATCGAGAACTGGTTGAGCACGTTCCCGCGCACCTGCCCGGACACCCGGTAGTGCGCCCCCGCGGGGTCGCTGATGTCGAAAACATGGATCAGCGTGTTCATCGTCGGTTGCACGGTCTGGCCGTTGACCGAGCCCCACTGGTTGCTGGCGATGTACATCCGCGTCGGCGACGCGTAGACGATCTGACCATCAGCCATGACGGAGCTGGCGTTGCTCTTCTCGGGATGGTCAGCGTTGAGCGTCACCACGCTCAACTGCCCGAAGCCGGAGAACGCGGGCGGGTGGTAGCTCGACCCGCAGTCGGTCAGCGTGCCGGCGGCTCGCTGCTTCCCGGCCGCGTCGGTGACGGTGAAGCGGGGAAGCCAGTTGGCCGCGGTTGACGAGCGGACGGCCTGCTTGTTCTTCGCGGCCGCCTGAGCTTCGGCCTCCGGCGTGCCGTCCTGCGGAGACGTGAACGGCACGTTGGGCGCCGAGTTGAAGGCGATGCGGGCGACGCCGTCGATCATGCGGGCGGCGACGTAGCCACCGTCGACGTTGAGTGTCCCCGTCACCTTCATGGCCCCCGGGTTGGTCACGTCAACCACGGTCACTCCCACGGCCGGCTGCTGGTAGGGGCCGGCGGGACCGGCAAAGCGGCTGTCGACCGCGATCGGTCCGCCGCCGCCGAGCACGATCAGCCGGTTGCCGCTCAGGAGCAGCTCCGTACCGCGCTGCATGGGAAGCGAACCGAGCAGCCGCGGCGCGGCCTCGGTACTGAGGGCCAGGAGCTTCCCGCCCGCCAACGTGAAGATGCGCTTGCCGTCGGTCTTCACGGTGTCGGGCTCGTCGACCGCCGACTCCTGGTTGTTGGTCTGCGAAAAGGCTTCGGGCCCGTCTGTCGCCGGAAGCTTCACGCCCATGGACGCCTGGCCCGAGCTGTCACTAGCGGCGCCCGGCGCGGTGGCCGGTCCACTACTGGCCGCCTCTCCTCCGGCCAAGGCCACGCCCCCGTAGTTCGCCCCTGGCACGCCGTACGGCCCGACCACCTTGAGCGCCTGCGAACGCGCGTAGCTCACCAGGGCGCCGCAGGTGTCGAAGGGGACGAGGCGGCTGGCGGCGATCAGCTTGGTGGGGATCGAAACCTCGGGAATCGGCACCGTCGTCTCCGGCGCGGCAGCCGGCGCGGCCGACGTAGTAGTTCGCGGCAGGGCCACGGTCGTAGGGCGGCCCTTGTCGTTGCCGCCGGTGACGAGGGCGGCGGCCACGCCGGCGACCAACATCACCGACGCGGCGATGGCGATCGCGGGCACGAACTTGGCAAGGCCGATGCGCGTCGACGAGAGCGTCGACAGCGACGAGACCTTGGCACCGCCGCGAGCCGCGTCGAGCACCGCCTTGGCTCCACGCGGCTCACCGCGGTCCGCCAGCTGTTCCAGCTTGCGACGGAGCTCCCCATCTCGAGGTGTGCGCTCGTCGGTCATCTCACTGCTCCTTCTCTTCCTTCAACAGGTGCAGCCGCAGCTGCTGGCGCGCCCTCGCCGCCCGGGTGCGGGCCGCCTCTTCGGTGATGCCGAGCACGGCACCGGCGGCGGCGTAGGTGCAGTCCTCCACCTCGACCAGCCACAGCACGGCGCGCGCCTCGGGCGCCAGCCGCAGCAGGTCGGCCAAGTCAGACGCGTACGACGGTGTGGTCGCCTCCACATCGGCCGCCCGTGACAAGCGGGCCACCGCCCCTCGCCAACGCGCCATCCCCCGGCGGTGGTTGGCCGCCAGGTTGACGATTGCCCGGCGCAAGTAGGCCGCCGGGTCCTCGAGGTCGCTCAGGGCGTGGGAGCGCAGGGTGCGGGCCACCGCCTCCTGGACGAGGTCGTCGGGGTCGACCTCGCTCGGCCCGCACACGGCCGCCCACCGCCGCAGGCCCGGGTAGAGCGCGGCGAAGACTGCATCGTCACCGGACACAGCTGTCTCACCGGAGTCCACTGGCTCCCGCCCCACGGCCCGCAACGCTTGCACTACTGAAAGGACACCGTTGCCCCGCCCGCCGTGACAGGTAACTTGCCGACCCGTGCCTCTCGTCTCCTATGCCGCCCGCCTGGCCGCCCTGGCCGAGGCCGACCCCGACCACCCGGCCGTCACCGACGAGCGCCGCAGCGTGACGCGCCGCGAGCTGGAGGACGCGGCCGAGGTCACCGCGCAGCAGTGGAAGGCCGACGGCATCGGAGCCGGTGACCTCGTCACCATTGCCCTGCCCAACAGCGTGGAGTTCATCGTGGCGGCGGTGGCGTGCTGGAAGCTGGGTGCCGTCCCGCAACCGGTGTCGTCGCGGCTGCCCAAGGTCGAGCTCGACGCCATCATCGAACTGGCCGCGCCCAAGCTCGTCCTCGCCGACGGGTGGCAACCGCCGGCGGGGGCGCCGCCGGCCCAGGAGGATCGTTTGCCCGACGCGGTGTCGAACCCGTGGAAGGCGATGACGTCGGGCGGCAGCACCGGGCGGCCCAAGCTCATCCTCACCAACGCGCCCGGCCTCACCGATCCCGACGCCAACCCGGTGTTCATGATCCAGCCCGACGGCTGCATGGTGATGCCCGGGCCGCTGTACCACAACGCTCCGTTCGTCTGGGGAATGGCGGCACTGCTCGCCGGCAACCATCTCGTGCTGGGCGGGCGCTTCGACGCGTCGACGACGCTGCGACTCATCGAGCAGCACAAGGCCGAGGTCGTCTACCTCGTGCCCACGATGATGCTGCGCATCTGGCGCCTGCCGGAGGAGGAGCGACTGGCGCGCGACCTCAGCAGCCTCAAGGCGGTGTGGCACCTCGCCGCGCCGTGCCCGCCGTGGCTCAAGCAGTGCTGGATCGACTGGCTCGGGCCCGACCGCATCTGGGAGCTGTACGCCGGCACAGAAGCGCAGGCGTCCACGATCATCACCGGGCGCGAGTGGCTGGAGCACAAGGGTTCGGTCGGACGCGTTGCGTCCGGGCAGATCCGCATCCTCGACGCCGACGGCAACGACCTGCCGACCGGCGAGGTGGGTGAGGTGTTCATGCGGCCGCCCGACCCGTCGAAGCCGACGTACAAGTACATCGGCGCCACCGCCCGCACGCTGGAGGGCGACGGCGAGTGGGAGTCGCTCGGCGACATGGGGTGGATGGACGCCGACGGCTATCTCTACCTGACTGACCGGCGCACCGACATGGTCATCGTCGGCGGCGCCAACGTGTATCCCGCCGAGGTGGAAGCCGCACTCGAGGAGCACGACGCAGTGCGGTCGTGCGCGGTGGTCGGCCTGCCCGACGACGACCTCGGCAGCCGCCTGCACGCCATCGTGCAGCTGTCGGCGCCCGACGCCGTCAGCGTCGACGACCTGCGCGCCCACCTGGCCGAGCGCCTCGTGTCGTACAAAGTGCCGAAGTCCTACGAGTTCGTCGACGAGCCCGTCCGCGACGACGCCGGCAAGGTGCGCCGCACGGCACTCCGTGATCAGCGCGCCTCCGGCGCGACGGACGACGAACGCGCCTGACTAAGAGTGGGCGGGTTCGCCCGCCTGGAGCCACTGCTCGAGATCGGGCGCGGGCAGCGGCCGGCTCCACAGGAAG